>CAZULI010000007.1:2224-21325 GCA_964621095.1 uncultured Acidimicrobiaceae bacterium
CGAGTACGACCCCAACCGGAACGCACGGATCGCCCTGCTGCACTACGTTGACGGGGAGAAGCGCTACATCCTCGCCCCGACCGGTATCACGGTCGGTGACAAGCTCGAGTCAGGGGCGAAAGCCGAGATCCGAGCCGGGAACGCCCTCCCGCTGCGCAACATCCCCACCGGTACCGTCATCCACGGGGTGGAGTTGCGGCCGGGTGGAGGGGCAAAGCTGGGTAGAGCCGCTGGTACCTCCATTCAGTTGATGTCAAAAGAGAGCAACGTCGCCCTTCTCCGTCTTCCCTCAGGGGAGATGCGCCAGGTCCCGCTCGACTGCCGGGCAACCATCGGGGAGGTCGGCAACGCTGAAGCAGAGCTCGTCAAGGTTGGAAAAGCCGGTCGCAGCCGATGGAAGGGGAAGCGTCCCCAGACACGTGGTGTTGCGATGAACCCCGTCGATCACCCGCTCGGTGGTGGCGAGGGACGCAGCTCGGGCGGTCGTCACCCGGTGAGCCCATGGGGCAAGCCGGAGCGCAAGACACGGAAGAAGAACAAGGCCAGCGACCAGTACATCGTGCGGCGTCGCTCGCAGAAGGGGAAGAGGTAAGTCATGGCGAGAAGCCTGAAAAAGGGGCCGTTCGTCGACGAGCACCTCTTGGTTAAGATCGAGAGAGCGAACGCGGGCGGGGACAAGCGTGTCATCCGCACCTGGAGTCGTCGCTCGACGATCACGCCCGAAATGGTCGGTCACACCATTGCGGTCCACGATGGACGCAAGCATGTGCCGGTGTACATCTCAGAATCAATGGTCGGCCACAAACTCGGAGAGTTCGCCCCCACGCGTACCTTCCGAGGTCACACGTCGGACAAGTCAGCGAGCAGACGATGAACGCACGAGCACAGGCCAAGTACATCCGCCAATCTCCGACCAAGGTGAGGCGTGTCCTCGACCTCGTTCGAGGGTTGCCGGTGGATGAGGCACAGGCGGTCCTGCAGTTCACCAACCGCAAGGCTGCGACCACGGTCAAGAAGGTCCTTGATTCCGCCGTGGCGAACGCTGAACACAATTTCGCCCTCGACGCCGATGAACTGTTCATCGCCGAGGCGTACGCCGATGAGGGGCCGACGCTCAAGCGGTGGCGTCCTCGTGCCCGAGGCCGTGCAGCCCAGATCCGCAAGCGCACGAGCCACATCACGATCGTCGTTGCCGATGAGATGGCCACGACGCGTGGCAGGGAGGAGGGTGCCTGATGGGTCAGAAGAGTCACCCATACGGTCTGCGTCTTGGTATCGCGACTGATTGGACCGCACGCTGGTTCAGCGACTCCGAGTACGCAAAGAACGTGCATGAGGACCACAAGATTCGGACCTTCCTCACGACCGAGCTCACCCGTGGAGCGTTGTCCCGCATCGACATTGAGCGCATCGGGGACAAGAACGTACAGGTCGACGTCCACACCGGTCGTCCGGGCGTGGTCATCGGCCGCGGAGGATCTGAGGCAGAGCGCATGCGTGCCGGCCTTGAGGATCTCTCGGGCCGCAGGGTCAAATTCAACGTCATTGAGGTTCACAACCCCGAGCTTGACGCAACGTTGCTTGCCCGCAGCGTGGCCGACCAGCTCGAAGGTCGTGTCTCGTTCCGTCGTGCGATGAAGCGAACCGTCTCAACGGCGCTCAAAGCTGGGGCTGAGGGCGTTCGTGTCCAGGCATCCGGCAGGCTCGGTGGGGCGGACATGAGTCGTCGTGAGTGGTATCTGGAGGGTCGTGTTCCGCTTCATACCCTCCGGGCAGACATCGATTACGGCCAAGCCACGGCGTCTACGACGGTTGGTGCCATTGGTGTGAAAGTCTGGGTCTACAAGGGTGATGTGATCAAGCGTCACGGCGTCACCCAGGGCAAGGCCGCGGCCGAAGCCCGTCTGGCGACAGGTGGCAAGCCTGAGCAGAGCCGACGCAAGTCGATCAAGTCCCGTGCCGAGGAGGCAGCGGGCGCAGGTCGTGAGAGCCGCATCATCGAAGCCGGTGGTGGCAAGCGGGTGGTCGAGGCTGGCGGTGGGAAGCGTGGCTCACGCTTGATCGAGGCCGGCGGTGGCAAGAAGGTCACGGCAGCCGATGTCGAAGCCGAGCTGGAAGACGCGATGGAGGATGTGACCGACGTTGCTGCGGCCACCAACCCTGACCAGGAGACCCCGGTCGTGGAGCAGGCGTCCGTCCCCAGTGATGACCAGCACGTTGCCCCCGCCGCTGAAGAACCCGAACCCGATGGAGACACCGTGGTTTCCGACGACGAGTTGTCAGAAGGTGGTGAGTCCTGATGTTGATGCCCAAGCGCACGAAGTATCGCAAGGTCATGACGGGCCGGAACAAGGGATCCGCCAAGGGTGGAACCAGGGTCTCGTTCGGAGAGTACGGACTGCAGGCCCAGGAGCGTGGATGGATCACGTCACGCCAGATTGAGGCTGCCCGTATTGCGATGACCCGCAAGATCAAGCGTGGTGGGAAGGTCTGGATCACGATCTTCCCCGACAAGCCGATCACGGAGAAACCTGCCGAGACCCGGATGGGTTCCGGCAAAGGAAACCCCGAGTACTGGGTCGCCGTGATCAAGCCCGGCCGCGTCCTGTTCGAGATGGCAGGCGTCGATGAGGAGCTTGCACGAGAGGCGATGCGTCTCGCCGCCCACAAACTCCCGGTCAAAGCGAAGTTCGTCAAGCGGGAGGAGCTATGAAAGCCCTCGAACTGCGCAAGTTGAGCTACCAGGAGCTCAACAACAAACTGAACGAAGCCAAAGAAGAGCTGTTCAATCTGCGCTTCCAGCTCGTCACGAACCAGCTTGACAACACGGCCCGACTCAAAGAGGTCAAACATGACGTTGCCCGCATCGCCACCGTGATGCGGGAGCAGGAACTCGATGCGTGGCGAACGCAGCAGGAGGAGGCGTAGATGGAACGCCCAAGCCGCAAGGTACGTATCGGAATCGTCGTGTCCGATGCACGGGACAAGACGGTCACGGTCGAGGTGCGCCACGCAAAGCGGCACACCCGGTACGGCAAGACCATCCCGGTGCGCAAGCGGTACCACGCACATGATGAAACCAACGACGCCAACATCGGCGACACGGTTCGGATCGAAGAGACCCGTCCCTTGTCCAAGTCGAAGCGCTGGCGGGTCGCTGCAGTTGTGGAGCGTGCCAGATGATTCAACAGGAAACCCGACTCAAGGTCGCGGACAACTCAGGGGCACGAGAAGTCCTCTGTATTCGTGTGCTGGGTGGCTCGTCCCGGCGCTACGCCTCGGTGGGCGACGTGATCGTGGCGACGGTCAAGGACGCCATTCCTGGCGGCACCGTCAAGAAGGGCGACGTCGTCAAAGCGGTGGTTGTTCGTACCTCCAAGGAGAACCGTCGTCCGGACGGCTCCTACATCCGTTTCGACGAGAACGCATGTGTCATCATCAACGACCAGCGTCAACCTCGCGGCACCCGTATCTTCGGACCGGTTGCGAGGGAGCTTCGGGACAAGAAGTTCATGCGCATCGTGTCACTCGCCCCGGAGGTGTTGTGATGAAGCTGCGACGAGGCGACACCGTCATGGTCATTGCGGGCAAGGATGCCGGCACGGAATCCAAGATTGCAAAGGTGTTCCCAGCAGACAATCGAATCATCGTGGAAGGTGTTGCAACGGCGAAACGTCACCAGCGCCCCACCGGTGAACTCAACACGGGAGGCATCATCGACAAGGACATGCCGATCGATGCGTCGAACGTGATGATCGTCTGCCCCGAGTGCGGGCCGACCAAGATCGGTGCCCGTTTCGATGAGAGTGGCAAGAAGCATCGGGTGTGCCGCAAGTGTGGAGGTGACCTCTGATGGTCCCGCGACTCAAAGAGAAGTACGACACCGAGATCAAGGATCAGCTGAAGGCCGATCTCGGACTTGACAACATCATGCGCGTTCCACGCCTCTCAAAGATCGTCGTGAACATGGGCGCAGGCGACGCGGCAGCCGATGCCAAGCTCATCGATGGGGTGGTTGCGGATCTCCGGGTCATCACCGGTCAGCAGCCACGGATCAACCGTGCTCGCAAATCCGTTTCGAACTTCAAGCTGCGTGAGGGCCAGGCGATCGGTGCCCACGTCACTCTTCGAGGTGACCGTATGTGGGAGTTCCTCGATAGGCTTGTGGCTCTTGCCATCCCACGTATCCGTGATTTCCGCGGGCTGAGCCCGAAGGGGTTTGATGGGAGCGGGAACTACAGCTTCGGCGTCGCCGAGCAGCTGATTTTCACCGAGATTGACTACGACAAGGTACAAAAGGTTCGCGGCATGGACATCACGCTGGTGACAACCGCACAAACCGACGCCGAGGGGCGGGCGCTCCTTGATGCGTTCGGGTTTCCGTTCCGACGACAGCAGGTAGGTGTCTGATGGCCAAGACCTCAAAGATCATGAAGAACAATCGCCGTGCGGTCCTGGTCGAACGGTATCGGGATCGACGCACCGAGCTGCTCAAGATCATCAAGAATCCGGAGACCTCCTATGAGGACAAGCGCGAGGCGTACGCCCAGCTTGCCAAGATGCCGCGGGATGCGAGCGCCACGCGTCATCGCAACCGTTGCCATGTCTCAGGACGTCCCCGTGGATACTTCCGCAAGTTCGGCCTGTCCCGTATCGCCGTCCGTGAGATGGCGCACCGCGGGGAGCTGCCAGGAGTCAGAAAGGCGTCGTGGTAGTCATGTACACCGACCCAATCTCTGACATGCTCACGAGGATCCGCAACGCGAATACCGCGCTTCACCCTGAGACCTCGATGCCTTCCTCAAAGATCAAGGAGGAGATCGCCCGGATCCTCTCAGAGGAGGGGTTCATCGATTCCTGGAAGACCCAGGACTCGCCGAAGGGGTCCCAACTCGTGGTGACCCTGCGCTATGACGAGAACCGCAAGCGGGTCCTCCAAGGACTCGAGCGGGTCTCGAGCCCAGGACATCGTGTGTACAAGGGCGCCAAGGACATCGATCGTATCCGGGGCGGTATCGGCGTCTCGATCGTTTCAACGTCCACCGGCGTCATGACGGACAGGGAGGCTCGCCAACGCAACGTCGGCGGCGAGATTCTCTGCAAGGTGTGGTGATCCTGTGAGTCGCATTGGCAACAACCCCATCGAACTCCCAAGCGGGGTCGAGGTCAAGGTCAACGGTGACGTTGTTGAGGTCAAGGGCCCCAAGGGTTCCCTCACCCAGACGCTTCGTGGACCGATCACGCTCTCGATCGAGGATCAGACCGTTTCGGTCCTTCGGGCCAACGATGAGCGGAACTCCCGGGCGCTCCACGGTCTCACCCGTGCGCTGGTGAACAACATGGTCATCGGTGTTTCCGAGGGGTACAAGAGAGAACTGACCGCCGTTGGTGTTGGGTACCGGGCGGCACTCAAGGGCACACAGCTCGAGCTTCAGGTCGGGTTCTCCCATCCTGTGGCGATCGACGCCCCGGACGGGATCACGTTTGAGGTACCCGAACCGACAAAGATTGTGGTGAGTGGGATTGACAAACAGCAAGTTGGTCAGGTGGCAGCGGACATTCGTGCCGTTCGTCCCCCCGAGCCCTACAAGGGCAAGGGGATCCGTTACTCCGATGAGAAAGTTCGACGCAAAGCAGGTAAGGCAGGGGTCAGCGGATGAGGGGTGCACGCGCAGACGCACGTCGTCGCAGACATTTCAGGGTACGCAAGTCGGTTCACGGTACGTTGGATCGTCCTCGTCTTGCCGTGTTCCGATCAAACAAATACATCTACGCCCAGCTCATCGACGACGACAGCGGCCGAACGATCACGTCGGCGTCGTCGGGGGAGGCGGCCGTCAACGTGCGGACGCTCACGGTGGACGCAGCCGCACAGGTCGGGAAGCTCATTGGTGCTCGTGCCAGAGACAATGGGATCACCAAGGTTGTGTTCGATCGCGGCGGGTACAAGTATCACGGCCGCATCCAGGCACTTGCTGATGGTGCCCGTGAAGCCGGACTCGAGTTCTAGGAGCAATCGATGACGACCCATACGCCAACGCCGTCAGATGATCCCTCAGTGCCAGACACAAGCGCTGACGGTGGGTATGACAGCCAACAGAGCAGCAGGCGTCCACGCCGCGAGAGTGGCCGGACACGTGAGCGCGAACAAAGTGAGTTCGAAGAGCACGTGATCGCCATCAACCGCGTTGCCAAAGTGGTCAAGGGTGGACGCAGGTTCTCCTTTACCGCCCTGGTGGCGGTCGGAGACGGCCAGGGCCGGGTCGGGGTGGGGTACGGCAAGGCGAAAGAGGTGCCGGCCGCCATCCAGAAGGCGTTTGAACTCGCCCGCAAGGAGATGTTCGACGTGCCGATGGCAGGGTCGACCATCATCCATGAGATCATTGGAGTCCACGGAGCGAGCCGGGTCATGCTCAAACCAGCAGCCCCGGGAACCGGTGTCATCGCAGGTGGTGCCGTGCGTCAGATCCTTGAAGCGGCTGGCATCCAGAACGTGCTCGCCAAATCCCTCGGATCACCGACCCACATCAACGTCGTTGGGGCAACCCTCGACGCGCTCAAGAGCCAGCAGCGCCCCGACAAGGTTGCCAGGGCGAGAGGCAAGCGTGCGGAGGAGATCTTCCCACCAGCGTTGCTCGCTGCGTACAACTCGTCAGAGCTGATGAGGACACAGGTGTAGCTCCATGGCAAAGACACTCAAAATTACGCTACGTCGTAGCCTCATCGGTCAGAAGCCGAAGGCTCGCGCAACGGTGGCAAGCCTCGGACTCAGAAAACTCAACTCCAGCGTTGAACGCCCGGACACCGAGTCCGTCCGAGGCATGGTGCGTGCCGTCAATCATCTCCTTGAGGTAGAGGAAATCGGATGAAACTCCATCACCTGAGACCCGCTGAGGGCTCGACGAAAAGCAAGATTCGCGTCGGACGGGGTGAGTCCGGTCGCCGCGGTAAGACTGCGGGTCGTGGCACCAAGGGTCTCAAGGCCCGTAGCAAGGTCCGCCAGGGGTTCGAGGGTGGCCAGACCCCGTTGCAGCGCCGGATCCCGAAGCTGAAGGGGTTCAAGAACCCGAACCGTGAGGAGTTCACGGTCGTCAACGTTGGTCGTCTCGGCGACCTCGTCACTGGCTCGACCGTGACCCCAGAAACGTTGCGTGAGG
The DNA here is from genome assembly GCA_964621095.1 of uncultured Acidimicrobiaceae bacterium. Classification (GTDB taxonomy): domain Bacteria; phylum Actinomycetota; class Acidimicrobiia; order Spongiisociales; family UBA5794; genus UBA5794. The sequence goes on from CAZULI010000007.1 coordinate 9,382, forward strand.
CAGGACTCACCAAGAAGCGTGGGAGGATCAAGGTGCTTGGTGAGGGGGAGATCACCGTGGCGCTCACGGTCAAGGCGCACGCCTTCTCTGCTGGTGCAGTCGACAAGATCCAATCTGCTGGTGGCTCGATCGAGGTCATTGAATCGTGACGAACCTCGCGCAGCGGCCGATCTAGAACGACGGGACCCCCATGCTCACCGCCTTCAGAAACGCCTTCAGGATCCGAGATCTTCGGAACAAGATCCTGTTCACGATGTTCATCTTCATGATTTACCGCCTCGGTGCCCAGATCCCGGTACCGGGGGTTGACCTGCAGGCGGTGCAGAACTTCGCCAACCAGGCGGAACAGTCAGGGTTCGTCGGACTCCTGAACCTGTTCTCGGGTGGTGCCTTGACGCAGTTGTCGATCTTTGCCCTTGGCATCATGCCGTACATCACGTCATCGATCATCATGCAGCTTCTCGCCGTCGTGATCCCGAAACTGCAGGCACTCCAGGAGGAGGGGGAGACCGGTAGGAAGGTCATCACCCAGTGGACGAGGTACCTGACGGTCATCCTGGCCCTGCTCCAGTCGACCGGGTTTGCGTACCTGTTCCACTCGGGCCAGTTCACCCAGGGGGTGGACCTCATCCCGAACTTCACACCTCGGAACGTCATCATCGTCGTCATCACCATGACGGCTGGTACGGCGCTGCTCATGTGGATGGGTGAACTGATCACCCAGCGAGGGATTGGCAACGGCATGTCGTTGCTGATCTTCGTCTCAATCATCAGTCAGATGCCAAGCCAGCTCGCCATCCTGAACGCGAACTCCCAGACGTACCAGATGATTGCGATCTCAGCCGTGATGATCGCCCTGACCATCGGCATCATCTTCATTGAGCAGGGTCAGAGACGGATCCCGGTCCAGTTCTCGCGCCGGGTGCGCGGACGCAAGGTCATGGGTGGCCAGTCAACGTACATTCCGTTGAAGGTCAATATGGCAGGGGTGATCCCGGTCATCTTTGCAACGTCGATCATGTACTTCCCTGCGTTGATCACCTCGGCACTCCCATCTGATGGTTGGGGAGCAAGTATCAGGGACTGGGTGAACAACAACATGCTCTCGTCACGAGGGGGTGGGTTCTCACCGTCGTTGTGGTACATCGGTGTGCTGGCCCTCCTCGTCGTGTTCTTCACGTACTTCTACACCGCGATTCAGTTCGATCCTGAGCGGCAAGCCGACATGATCCAGCGTCAAGGCGGGTTCATTCCCGGCATCCGGCCCGGACGTGCCACGGTCAACTACCTGACCCACGTGCTGAGTCGGATCACCCTCCCCGGTGCCGCGTACCTCGCCGTCGTCACGATCCTCCCCTCCCTCATGGGGTGGTACTGGAACGTCCCGGTCGGGTTGTCCGGGGTCTCGATCATCATCGTGGCAGGGGTTGCCCTTGAGACGACGAAACAGATCGAGTCGCAGCTCACGATGCGCAACTACGAGGGGTTCCTCTCCTGATGTCGGGGTGCCTGCATCGGTGGCTGCGCTGATGGGTCGCAGAGTCCTGTTCCTTGGCCCCCCTGGCGCTGGCAAGGGGACGCAGGCCGCAATGCTCTCCAAAGCACTGGGCGTGCCCCACATCTCCACGGGGGAGATGCTCCGAGAAGCCATCGCTGCGGGGACCGACCTGGGCAAACAGGTTGAGCAGGTTGTTGCCAGTGGTGCCCTTGTCTCCGATGAACTGGTGCTGGCCCTTGTCGAGGAACGTCTCGGCAGGGAGGACGCCCGATGCGGGTACCTCCTTGACGGGTATCCACGCAATGTGGCCCAGGCATCGGCCCTTGCAGGGATCATGGGGGAGGACGCGATCGAGGTGGTGCTCCTCCTCGAGGTGGACACCGACGAGTTGGTCAGCCGCCTGCTGAAACGGGCTGCCGACCAGGGCAGGGTGGACGACACCGAGGACGTCATCCGACACAGACTTGGCGTCTATCTTTCTGAGACCATGCCATTGATCAATCACTACGGAGCGTCCGTGACTGCCGTTGACGGTGTTGGGGGAATCGAGGAGATTTTCGCCAGGATCGTTCTCGCCCTCGTGAATTAGCGGCGATGCACGGCACACGCTTGATCACAAGGAAGACACAGGACGACTTCGAAAAGATGATCGTTGCTGGTCAGTGCGTTGCTGCGATCCATGCCGCCACCCGGGAGGCCGTCGCCCCGGGAACGACGACCCGTGACCTGGACCTGATTGCCAGAGACGTCCTCAAGGAGTGGAACTGCCAGCCATCGTTCCTCGGGTACGGCGGACCATCCAACCCGTTCCCCGGGGTGATCTGCACCTCCCCCAACTCGGTGATCGTTCACGGCATCCCGGGCGAGTACGTCCTTGCCGATGGTGACATCATCTCGATCGATGCCGGAGCCATCTTCGAGGGGTGGCATGGGGACGGGGCGTACACGATGGCGGTTGGTGAGGTTCCCCCCGAGGTGGCGAATCTTCTGGTCGTGACGGAGAAGGCGCTGTGGGCGGGGCTCGAACAAGCCGTCCACGGAAACCGGCTCGGTGACATCGGAGCCGCGATCGAGGCAGTCGCCAAGCCGGACGATCTTGGTGTTATCCGTGACTATGTGGGTCATGGGATCGGGAGACAGATGCATGAGGCTCCGTCGGTCCCGAATTACGGACGTCCCGGGAGAGGGCTGCGGCTCAAGACCGGTATGGCGTTGGCGATCGAACCGATGTTCAATCTCGGCACGGCGGAGTCCCATGTCCTCGACGATGAATGGACGGTCGTCACCGCCGACGGGAAATGGTCGGCACACTTTGAACACACCGTCCTTCTGACCGAGGCCGGCTCGATGGTGTCAACCCTTCCCGAGCCGAGACTCGTCGGGTCGTAGGGGATCCCTCGCGTTCATGCTATCCTGTCTAAGGTTGTGGAGTCGGCCGTTCCTGTGGAGTCGATCATGAAACAGTCTGCCCTTCTGCTCGTTGTTCTCGCTCTCGTGGGCGCGGCGTGCTCGGCCGGTGGTGACGCAACGTCAACGACCACGGTGCCGGTGACGCTCACGACGACCTCAACCACGACCACCGTGCCCGAGACGACCACGACCACGCTGGCTGAGACAACCACCACGACGGTGCCCGAGACAACCACGACGATGGCGGCGCCCGATGATGGCAGGATCGAACTCACCGATGAGGGCATCAGGGCAGGCGCCCAGTGGATCCAGTTCGGGTACGACGACGATGACGCCGTGACCCACATCACCGGGATTCTTGGTGCACCGTCCAAGGACACGGGGTGGATCTCCCCGTTCGGTGACTACGGAGTCTGTTACGGGACCAAGATGCGAGCCGTGGAGTGGGGTTCGTTCATCACGCTGTACACCAACGGCGACACGGATTTCTGGTCAGGTGGCGTCGAACACTTCTACGCCTACTACTACACCGACGTCACCAACCCTCGGGATCTGCGCACCCCTGAAGGGATCGGCATCGGATCGAGCCTCGGACAGCTCAGGGCAGCGTATGACCCCGCCAAACTCGTGATCGATGAGGCGTTCTTTGATCCAACCGTCGGGTTCTGGTCCTACGACATGCAGACATGGACCGGAATGTGGGGGTACGCGACTGGCCAGAGTGATGCGCACGTGATCACCTCCATCAACGGTGGCCAGGGGTGTGGCGAGTAGCCACAGGTGCGTCCTGCCGGACGCTCCGGCGTCGTTTGGCGTGTCCGGGCGGACCAGCCGTACATCCCGGTGCTGGCGAATTTGTCCGAACCCGTCGTCAGCACGGGTGACGATCTGACCCCTTTGATTCAATGTCGCGTGTGCACGGTATGGTTCAGGCCCGCCAACACTTTGTAGGAGGGACCATGAAACGGATCGGTATCGCGCTTGTTGTTCTGCTTGTCGGGGCGGCATGCAGCTCGACGGGTGCCACCACCACCACTGTCGAGACCACGACCACCACCGAAGCCGAGGTCACCACGACGGTTGCTGCTCCATCCACCACAACGGCGCCTCCGACAACGGCTCCTGCGGCATCGGGCAACATCGCCGAGTGTGTGGTCGGGACGTGGGAGCTCGACAGCCAACCGTTCCTCGATCAGTTGACCGACATGGCCATGGCAGAAGGGGGGCCCGGGGGTGAGTTCACGTTTGCGTTCACCTACCTCGGGGGCACGTTCCAGGTGACCATGACAGCGGAAGGAACCGCGACGACGACGAAGGACGATTGGACGCTCGGTATCGAGTCACCGTTCGGTGCCGTGGAGATGAAGGCGAATCAGATCCAGGAAGGGACGTACACCATTGACGGCGACACACTGACCGTCATTGGTTCGGATCTCGGTGAGCTCTCCGACATTGAGTTCACGGTCAACGGCAGGCCGTTCGAGTTCCCCACCGGAGTGGTACCGATTGAGCCGCCCGATCTGCCAATCAGTGAAGGACGAACGAGCTGTGACGACACCACGATGAGCATCATCGTGGACGAGATCACCTCCACTTGGCAGCGCATCGGCTGATTCCGGCGTTCACAGGTACCCGAGGGGTGTTCCGGGGAGTACACCACTGAACATTGGGGAAACGATCCCGGGTCCGCGGGTACACAGAGGCGTGCTCTAGAATCCCGCGGGCCATGTGGCACAGCGCGGACTCACTCCACCAGGACAACAGGGGACTTTTCATGAAACAAGTGGCACTTCTTCTTGCAGCGCTCGCTCTTTTTGTGGCGGGGTGTTCGTCACCAAGCGAGAAGATTGCAGAGCAGATTCTCAGCAACATCGATGGAGTCGATGGCGTCGACATCGATACCGACACCGGACAGATTCGGATCGAAACGCCGGAAGGCGTCGCGAGTTTCGGCGGGGGCACGCTCCCAAGCGACCTCTTTGTGAGCTTCCCCGACGGGTACGAGATCCAGAGTGTCGTTGAGACTCCTGACGGATACATGGCGAGTGTGGCCTACAACGGGAGTGGGTACGACGACATCGTCACCTACTTCTCGAACTGGACCAGCTCGGATTCACCGGACTGGGAGCACAGCGCCATCACCTCGGACTTCAACGGGGAGACCACTCGATCCGACAGCTGGTACATGGAGTCGCGGTCGATTCACGTGTCTGATTGTTTCGGTATCGGATCCGACAGTGACTCGATGGACGCGGTGTGCGTGACGGTTTCATCTGATTGATCACCGTTGCGGGGTGGATGAATCCCTGGCGGTAACAAACCGGGGGACGCTACACTTGCGCCATCAGCTCGCAAGAGCTGTGATTTGTTGTGAACGACGACGTCGTTGATATCGGTGGATCGTCGAGCCTCCGCACCCGATCATCGGGTCTCGCTCGGCCATCACTGGAGTAGACGCCAATCGCACAGCCAACCCGACAGGGGTTCTGTGTGCTTGACGCCCACCCCTTCGCACCTGATACCAACGGCGTCCTGACCAAGAACACAGGTACAGGGAACCAGCATGAAAATCAGAGCATCTGCCAAGAAGATGTGTGACAACTGTCACGTCATCCGCAGACACGGTCGTGTTTGGGTCATCTGTCAGAACCCACGCCACAAGCAGCGTCAGGGGTAACCACGCATGGCACGAATCGGCGGAGTCGACCTCCCCAGGGACAAGCGCATCGAGATCGGGCTCACCTATGTCTACGGCATGGGGCTTGCCAACTCACGCACCACGCTTTCAGCACTCGACATTGACAAGGACACCAAGGTGAGGGATCTCTCGGACGCCGAGGTTCTCAAGATCCGACAGTTCATCGACGCCAACTTCACGATCGAGGGTGACCTCCGTCGGGAGGTCGCCCAGAACATCAAGCGCAAGGTTGAGATCGGGTGCTACCAGGGTCTGCGCCACCGCCGTGGACTTCCTGTACGAGGGCAGCGCACGCACACCAACGCACGCACCCGAAAGGGCAAGCGGGTTGCGATCGCCGGTAAGAAGAAGGTCACCAAGTAATGACCACCGAAGCAAGCGAACAATCAGTACCCCAACAGCAGGCGCCAGAACCCGCAGCGCCAACCACACCGCCACCGGCCGCACCAGATGCGGGGGCTCCCCAGCAGCGCCGACGCAAGGCGAAATGGACGATCTTCCATGGCCAGGTGCACATCAAGGCGAGCTTCAACAACACGATTCTCACGATCACCGACCAGGACGGCAAGGTTGCCGCTTGGGCATCTGGTGGATCCGTCGGGTTCAAGGGGTCGCGCAAATCGACACCGTACGCCGCACAGATCGCCGCTGAGCAAGCAGCTCGCAAAGCGGGGGAGATGGGGATTCGCAAGCTTGATGTGATCGTCTCGGGCTCGGGTTCGGGTCGTGAGACGGCGATCCGGACGCTTCAGAACATGGGGATCGAGATCACCGGCATCAAGGACGTCACACCGGTACCGCACAACGGCTGCCGTCCCAAGAAGCGGAAGGGTCGATAGGCATGGCTCGCTACACAGGCCCACGAACCAAGGTCAGCCGCCGCGCCCGCCAGCTCCTCGACGAGAACAAGGCGAAGTACTACGACCGGCGCCCATACCCGCCGGGTCAGCACGGCAGGGGTCGCATCCGCGAGTCCCAGTACCAGATCCAGCTGCGCGAAAAGCAGAAACTCAAGTTCATGTACGGGGTACTCGAGAAGCAGTTCCGCAAGTACTACCGCAACGCCGCACGAAAGAGCGGAATCACGGGTACGAACCTGCTGGTGATCCTCGAGACACGCCTCGACAACGTCGTGTACCGTGCCGGGTTCGCCGCAACGCGGCCACAGGCCCGCCAGCTGGTGAACCACGCTCATTTCCTTGTCAACGATCGCAAGGTCGACATCCCGTCGTACGAGGTGCGGCCAGGGGATGTCATCACGATCAAGGTCCGCAGCAAGGGGATTCTCCCGATCCAGCATGCCATTGACACGGTTGGTCGCTCAACACCCGAGTGGTTGACGGCTGATACGAAGGACCGATCCATCAAGATCGATTCGTTCCCAAGCAGGGAGCAGATCGACACAGAAATTAAGGAACAACTCATCGTCGAGCTCTACTCCAAGTAGACCGGCGGCGAGCAACGAATCGAACACAGGAGCGAACGTGCTCATCACCCAGCGTCCCACCATCGAAGAAGAGAAGCTGTCAGATGAACGATCCAAGTTCATCGTCGGGCCACTTGAGCCTGGCTTCGGGTACACCCTTGGGAACACCATGCGCCGTACATTGCTTGCCCGCATCCCGGGTGCAGCGATCACGTCCGTACGCATCGACGGTGTCCAGCACGAGTTTTCGACCATTGAAGGCGTCGTTGAGGATGTTGTCGATCTCATCCTGAACCTCAAGCAGGTCGTCCTCCGGATTGACACCGATGAGCCACAGACCATGTATCTCTCAGCGAAGGGCAAGGGTGAGGTCACCGCTGGTGACATCAACGCCCCGGCTGGCGTCACGGTGATCAACAAGGGCCTCCATCTCGCTGAACTCTCGGCGAGCGGCAACCTTGAGATCGAACTGACAGCAGAGCGTGGCGTCGGGTACCGCTCAGCGGATCACAACAAGAAGAGCGACATCATCGGGGTCATTCCGATCGACTCGATCTTCTCACCGGTCCGCAAGGTTGCCTACCGCGTCGAGAACACCCAGGTCGGGCAGCGCACCGACTTTGACAAACTGGTGCTCGATGTCGAGACGGATGATTCGATCACCCCTGCAGAGGCCATCTCCTCAGCCGGGGGAACACTGCGGAACCTCTTTGAGTTGTTCGCAGACATGGAGGAGTACGACGCCCTTGCCCTTGATGAACTCGCCCCAAGCGAGTCAGCGGGTCAGGAGCATCTCGACCTCCCCATCGAAGCGCTCGATCTCTCCGAGCGGCCCCGCAACTGCCTACGCCGAGCACAGATCCAGACCGTCGGCGAGCTCATCGAAAAGACGGAGGAGGACCTCCTCAACATCACCAACTTCGGGATGAAGAGTCTCGAAGAGGTGGTTGCCAAGCTCGATGAGCTCGGGTTCGGTCTGAAGAACTATGCAGACGCAGATTCGAGTCCTGTCTGATGCCACGGCCAAAGAAAGGGCCCCGCTTCGGCGGGAGCTCATCCCACCAACGGAAGATCCTGGCGAACCTGACGATCTCGCTCATTGTGCATGAAGAGGTCGTCACGACCCATGCCAAGGCAAAGCTGCTTCGCCCGTACGCGGAGAAGGTGATCACCAAGGCCCGCCGGGGAGACTTGCACGCACGGCGAACGGTTCTCAGAACCATTGAGGACGACAACGCCGTCACCAAGCTCTTTGATGACGTGGCACCGCGTTACACCTCGCGTCCTGGCGGGTATCTCCGCATCACGAAGCTCGGGCCCCGCAAGGGTGATGGCGCTGAAATGGCGAAGATCGCGCTCGTGTAGCAGCTTCGGCGGTTGCAGGGATCACCGCTGGACCGGCCGGGACACCGGTTCGGTCTGGGGATCGGTACCCTTGCCTGACACCGCACGAAGGGGGTAACCGCTCGTGGGCGTCGTCTTCCACCGCCTTGTTCAGACCGTCAGACTCGAACGCGACGCGTTCGTGTGGATGGAGTTCAACGACCGTGCCACCGGCGATGGTGCGATCCTCGTGGGTATCACCCAGCTCCTTCTCGCTCTCGGAGCAGGCATTCATCTCGGAGATCTGCTCCGGGCCCCCCTTGACATTGTCTCCCTCCTGCTGTCAGGGGCGGTGTTCTGGTTGCTGTACTCGGGTGCCGTCTACGTCATTGTTCACTACCTCCTCAACGGCCACGGCGCGTTTCCCATGTACCTGCGGGTCACGGCGTTTGCGTACCCGACGCTCCTGCTCCTGATCTTCGCCAGAATGCTGTTCGGGTATGACCAGTTCGGACTCGTTCTTGTGGTGGGCGCTGGTTGGTTCGTGCTCATCGTGGCGAGAGGGATCTCGTACGCGTCCGACCTTGCCACGTCCTGGGCGTTGTTGGCAGCGATGGGTGGGTACGTGGTCGTGGTGGTGATACAGCAGATCGCGGGCAGTCTGAGGATCTTCTAGATGCCGACGTACCGCATGGATCTGGCGTACGACGGCTCCTCCTTCTTTGGGTACGCGATCCAGAGGGACGTGCGCACCGTCCAAGGAGAACTTGAGCGCGCGCTCGGACCCCACACGGGGGCGGTGGTGACCCAGGTTGCGGGGCGGACCGACAAAGGCGTGCACGCCGAGGCACAGGTTGTCTCGTTCGTGTCTCGTGAGATCGACACCGAGTACGTGCTCCGATCCTTGAACAAGCAACTCGCTCCTCATATCGCCGTCCAGCGCCTCTCTGAGGTGGATGAGGAGTTTCATGCACGTTTCTCCGCGACCGGGCGTGCCTACCGGTACCAGATCCTCAACGCAGAGATCCACCAACCACTCCGCAGTGCGGTGTCATGGCACGTCAAGGCGCCACTCGACGTCGCCTTGATGAACCAGGCGTGTGGGCATCTCGTCGGGGAGCACGACTTCGCCGCGTTCTGTCGTCGGTATGAAGAGCGGTCCACGACGCGGACCCTTCACTGGGCGTGTTGGCGACGCAAGGGCGATCATGTCGAGCTCTCGATCGGGGCAGGTGCGTTCTGCCACCAGATGGTCCGATCCGTCGTGGCGTTCTGTGTTGCCGTCGGTACTGGGGCGTGTGACCCCGACTCGGTCCCCGACATCCTGATCTCGCGTGATCGGAACCGCACCAAGGGGGTTGCCCCAGCCCACGGCCTGACCCTGGTTGCCGTCTCGTACGGGGATGATGAACTCCGCCGTCCCGGATGGGTCGTGGAGCAGGCGACACCTCTCGGGTAGGGGTTCCACCGAGATCGTCACACCACGGACCCGATCGGCGACCGGCCCGAATTCTCGCGATCCGGCTGCCGTTTGGAGCGGGCGATTGATAACATCCGTGTTCGCCCCCGAGGGGGTTGTTTCCTGACGTCTGTCTTGAGGGATGAGTCACCCGTGAAACCAAAGCTCCAGAGAACGTTTTCGCCCAAAGCTGGCGACACCGTACGTTCGTGGTACGTCGTTGATGCCGAGGATGTACCCCTCGGGCGTCTTGCATCCGAGGTCGGACAGATTCTCAGAGGAAAGCACAAGCCGACGTATGCGCCCCATGTTGATGGTGGCGACTATGTGATCGTGGTCAACGCAGCCAAGGTCCACGTCTCGGGTGGCAAGGAGATCGAGAAGATCTATTACCGCCACTCCGGGTATCCCGGTGGTCTGCGTGCCGAGACGTTCGCCCAGGTCCGCAAGGACCATCCCGAGCGCCTTGTGGAGGCAGCGATCCGAGGCATGCTTCCCCACAACCGTCTCGGTCGCCAGATGTTCCGCAAGCTCAAGGTGTACGCCCAGTCTGACCATCCCCACGATGCCCAGATGCCTCAGCCACTCACCCTCAAGTACCGAAAGGTTGACGCCTGATGGCAAACCCGAAGCCGCTCACCCAGTCCACCGGTCGTCGCAAGAGGTCCGTTGCTCGTGTCCGCCTGTACGACGGAACCGGGACGTACACCCTCAACGGTCGCACGCTTGAGGACTACTTCCAGGACCCAGCCCTCCGTCGTCGTGTCCATGAGGCGTTCACGGTCACAAACCTTGAGGGGCGGTACGACGTTCATGCCACCCTCCATGGTGGCGGCACCACCGGGCAGAGTGATGCGCTTCGTCTCGGCATCGCCAGGAGCCTCATCGTCATTGATCCTGAGTTGCGCCCTGCCCTGAAGCGGGAAGGCATGCTCACCCGCGACGATCGTCGTGTTGAGCCAAAGAAGTACGGTCTTCGCAAGGCACGTCGGGCACCTCAGTTCACCAAGCGGTAGATTGCTTCGGGATCTCACCCGGAGGGATTGCCAGCATGGAAGACTCCAACCCACGCCTGTTCGGAACCGACGGCGTCCGAGGTGTTGCGAACTCAGACCTCACGGCTGACCTCGCACTCAACCTTGCTCGCGCTGCGGGCTCCAACATTGACGGCCATGTGGTGATCGGTCGCGATACCCGCCGGTCCGGGTCGATGCTCAGTTCTGCGGTCGCTGCCGGGTTCAACTCGGTTGGCATCGACACCGTGGACCTTGGCATCATCCCCGTTGGCGGGGTCAGCCGTATCGGCCGTGATACAGGTGCTGCACTCGGCGTGATGATCTCTGCCTCGCACAACCCCGCTGAGGACAACGGCATCAAGTTCTTCGGTAGGGACGGATCGAAACTCCCCGATGAGGTTGAGACCGCCATCGCCGCCAGATACTTCAGTGTGGAGCCGTACTCACGCCCGGTGAGTGCCAACGTCGGTCTCCAGACCCAGATGACGGGCTCGGTGGAGCGCTACCTCGACAAGATCATCAGCACCGTCGAGTACTCCATGCGTGGACTCGAGTTCGTCATCGATTGTGCAAACGGCGCCGCCTTCGCTGCGGCTCCTGCGCTGTTCGACAAGGTCGGTGCTTCGGTTGAGGTCATGGCCGACACGCCAGACGGCATGAACATCAACGACGGGGTGGGAGCCACACACCCGGAAACGGTTGCGAGCGTTGCCGGCGGCAAGGTTGCGTTTGCCTTTGACGGTGATGCCGACCGCCTGATCGCGATTGATGAGAACGGCGTGGTGTGCGACGGCGACGTCATCATGGCGATCTTCGCCAACTGGCAGCATGAGCGGGGCAGGCTCAAGCACGACACCGTTGTTGCCACGGTGATGTCGAACCTCGGATTTCATCACGCCATGGAGCGTCTCGGGATCAAGGTCGTGGTGACCCCCGTCGGGGATCGGTACGTGGTCGAAGCGATGCGCAAGACCCAGGCGGTGGTTGGTGGGGAGCAGTCGGGACACATCCTCCTTGAGGATCGCTGCACCGGTGACGGACTCCGCACCGCCCTCCGACTCATGGAGGTCATGGCAGCGACCGGTCAGCCGCTTGCTGAGCTTCGTACCATCAT
>CAZULI010000008.1:0-20966 GCA_964621095.1 uncultured Acidimicrobiaceae bacterium
CGCGCATGGACATCTTCGGTCCATGACCGGGGCCGAAAACCTCGATGTTCGTGGCGTTGCGCCCGGGATCACAACCCCGGACAGAGCGGGTGCAGCCATCACGGAGAAGGAGGAGGATGCAGGAGGTTCACCCTTGACGCACACTCCCTCCACGTGATAGTGTTGTTTGCATGCTATCTGGGAATGCATGAGATGTCACGGATGGATCATCGATCCCAGGTGCTCAAGGGGGTGCTTGACATGTGTCTGCTCTCCCTCATCAACGAGGAACCGAGTTATGGCTACGAAATGGTCAGCAAACTGTCAGAGCGGGGTCTTGACCTGGTGAGCGAAGGATCCATCTACCCCACCCTCTCCCGGATGCAACGCTCCGGCCTCATCGAAGGCTATTTTGTCGAAGCAGACGGATCCGGACCACCTCGCAAGTACTACCGCACCAGCGCTGAGGGCAGGGAGACGCTCGAGATCTGGAAACAGGAATGGTTGGCCCTCAGTGAGGGCGTGAGTCGGGTCATGAAAGGGAGTGACACGTGACCGATCTGACAAGTGAGCAAGTGGTCGATAGATGTCGCTCGTACTGGCTCGGGTCAGGTATCGACAGCGCAACCGCATCGGACATGGCCATTGAGTTGCGATCCCACATCCAGGAGGCGATGGCGGAAGGCAAGACCGTGACGTCCGTCGTGGGCGGCGACCTGGAAGGGTTTGCTGAGGCATGGGCGTCGGCGTACCGTGATCCTCAATCGGCCCGGCAACCAACCCCGCCATCCCTCCCCCGAACCGCTGCAAACACGGCAAATCTCGGGCTCTGGCTCGGCGGTCTCGCAATCCTCATCCTCGTCGGTGCGGTTGCCCTGTTCGTCCCCGATGACCCCGACATGAACGTGTCGACCTGGGCGACCGTGTGGATCATCTCCGCAGGAGTCCTCGCGATCGGGGAACTCGCCACCGCCGGATTCTTCCTGCTGCCCTTCGCTGTTGGTGCCGGTGCCGCTGGGGTTCTCGCACTTGCGGGCATCGCCGTGTTCTGGCAGATCATCGGGTTCGTCCTCGTGTCGATCGCGTTCTTGTGGCTGCTCCAGCGGTTTGCTTCCAGGGACCTCCACGGTGAACTGCTCCCGGTGGGTGCCGCCCGGTACATCGGGTCAAGCGTCGTGGTCACCTCCACGGTTGATCGGCTCTCGGGTGAGGGACGGGTGATGATGGGAACCGAGGATTGGCGGGCAACCACCGATGGGGATCGGCCGATCCCGGTTGGCGCCGAAGCTCGTGTGGTTGAGGTGCGAGGAACACGCCTTGTGATCGAGGCAATGAACCCGTGATGAACGGAAGAGAAAGAGGGTGCCCATGGAGGCAGCGGTAGTCATTGTATTCATACTGATCTTCGTGCTCGTGATCTACGTCGCTCTTGCGATCAAGATCATCCAGCAGCACGAACAGGGGTTGACGGAGCGGTTCGGTCGGTACCGCAAGACCCTTGATCCTGGGTTCCACATGATCATGCCGTTCATCGACCGCGTGCAGAAGATTGACATGCGGGAACAGGTCGTCGATGTTCCACCCCAGGAGGTCATCACCAAGGACAACGTCGTGGTGACCGTCGACGCCGTGGTCTACTACCAGGCAACCGATCCGGTGAAACTTGCGTACAACGTTGCCAACTTCATCATTGCCGCAACAAAGCTCGCCCAGACGAACCTGAGGAACGTGATCGGCGACATGGAACTCGATGCGGCGTTGACGTCACGCGAGAAGATCAACACCGAGCTCAGGGTGATTCTCGACGAAGCAACCGATGTCTGGGGTACGCGGGTCGTGCGGGTCGAGATCCAGCGCATCGATCCCCCCGGTGATGTCACCGACGCCATGCACCGACAGATGAAAGCCGAACGCGACCGGCGTGCGATCGTCACGGAGGCCGAAGGTGAGAAGCGCTCGGCGATCCTCAAGGCCGAGGGTGTCAAACAATCCCGGATTCTCGACGCCGAGGGTCAGGCCGAGGCGATCAAGACGGTTGCCGAGGCGCACAAGTACGAGAAACTGACCGTCGCCGAGGGTGAAGGGCAGGCGATTGAACGGGTGTTTGCGGCAATCCACACCGGGAACCCGACGGCTGATCTGATCGCCATCCGGTATCTTGAGGCGCTTGAGCACGTCGCCGATGGTCAGGCGACCAAGATCTTCCTCCCGATGGAGACCACCGCCATGCTGGGAAGCATCGCTGCGATGGGTGAGATCTTTGCGGACACCAAGAACGACACGACGGGTGGATCAACCACCTGACACCCAACGGGACGACCCCCGGCACCGGCCCCTGAGGGTCCCATCGGTCCGGTGACCGGGTGACTCCCGACGTCAGGAACCTTCGGGCTCGGGTTGGGGGGAGAAGCGGGTGGGGGGCCCGATGAGGCTCCGCTTCTCCGCCCGGCGCTGGGTGTGGACGACCCAACCGACGGCGAAGAGGAACGCGGCAAGGGAGACCCATCCGTTGCGGGACAAGCCGAGAAACCGGAACGTCGTGTCGGTCCGGAGAAGCTCCATGAGAAAACGGATGAACGCGTACCCGGCGAGGTAGAGGCCGAACGACGCGCCCTTGGCAAGCTTCGCCCTCCTCTCGAGCCACAGGATGATCGGCACGAGGATCACCAGATTCCAGAGTGACTCGTAGAGAAACGTCGGGTGGAACGTGGTGAACCCGGGGAACCCAGCCGCAGCGGCCCGGTCGGGCGCGATCTCAACCGCCCACGGAAGGTTGCTCGGCGTGCCGAAGAGCTCCTGATTGAAGTAGTTCCCCCACCGTCCGATCCCCTGGGCAAGAGGGATCCCGATGGCCACGGCATCACCAGCGGCCAGGACGTCCCCCTTCCACCGGTTGAGGAGATAGACAAACGTCAGGGCCCCCGCCAGAAGCCCCCCGTACAGGGCAAGCCCGCCCTCCCAGATGTAGAGGACCGCCCACGGTCGGCCCGCGAACCGGCTGCTGTGGGTGATCACATACCCGGTCCTCGCACCGAGGAATCCGATGATGACCCCCCAGATGGCGATCCGCTCGAACACCTCCCCCGACCCACCGAACCGTTCGTACCGGTTCCGCGACACGACGATCGCCACAACGACACCGAGCGCAATGAGGATGCCGTAGAAGTGGACGGTCAGGGGACCGATCTCGACAAGGTTCTGGGACGGAGACGGGATGGAGGCGATCATGACCGTTGGTATTTGGCTTCAAACTCCTTGAACGCCTCGAACGCCTTCGCCCCATAGACGGTTCCTGGCCCACCTTGCATCATGATGGCGACCGAGATGGACTCCGCGACCTGCTGCTCGGTGACCCCTGCCCTCGCGGCCCCCTTGGCATGGGAGGCGATGCATGAATCACAACGCGCCGCGATGCCGTAGGCGAGGGCGATCAGCTCTTTGACGCCCGTGCTCAACGCTCCGTCACTCAGCGCCTCTTTGTGCATGGTCCGGAACCCGTCATACGTGCCCGGAATCAACTTGTTCAGTTCGGCAGCCGTGGCGTTGTATCGCTGCGCTTCGTCGTGATAATGGCCCATCGATCCTCCTTGTTCCCCGTCAGACTACGTGGCGGAAGGAGAATCATGCACGTCCCACACCCCATAGACTCCCGCCATGGTCCAGATTGGCACGGTACCCGGGGTGCCGCTACGGTGGAGTGACCGATGACGAGTTCGCTACATACCTCAAAAGAGCTGGCCGAGACCCGATTCTCCGAGTACGAGGGCCAGCTCCAAGCACTCTCCCGCTGGATGTATGAGAACCCGGAACTCGCGTTTGAGGAGGTGCAGACGTCAGCGAGGATGGCCGACCTGCTCGCAACCGCAGGGTTCACCGTCACCGCACCTGCGTACGGACTCGACACCGCGTTCGAGGCAACGGTGGGAACGTCGGGGCCACGAGTCGTCATCTGTGCCGAAATGGACGCCCTCCCCGACGTGGGGCATGCGTGCGGCCACAACATCATCGCAACCGCAGGGCTCGGGGCAGGGATCGCCCTGGTACCGGTCGCTGAAGCGTTGGGAATCCGGGTCACGGTCCTCGGGACACCAGCCGAGGAGCACTTCGGGGGGAAGATCGATCTCATCGACGCGGGTGCGTTCAACGATGTTGCCGCGGCGATGATGATCCATCCGAGCCCGATCGATGTCGTTGACCCGACGTTTCTCGCCGTTGACCACCTCGATGTGGAGTTCATCGGCAAAGCGGCCCACGCGTCAAGTGCGCCCGAACTCGGACTCAACGCGCTCGATGCTGCCGTACAGGCGTACATGGCGGTTGCTGCGCTCCGTCAGCACATCCTGGACTCCGATCGGGTCCACGGGATCATCACGCATGGGGGGAGTGCCCCCAACGTCGTCCCCGATTACGCAGCCATGTCGTGGAACGTACGCTCGGCGACCGATACCCGACTCGACGTCCTTGTCGAGCGGGTCATCGACTGCTTCAAGGGCGCGGCCCTGGCCACCGGGTGCACGGTCAACATCAAAACCGTCGGGCAGCGGTACAAGGATCTCCGAACCGACAAACTGCTCGCACGCCTCTACGCCGAGAACTCGGACCTCGCGGGGAGACCGATGCCGTACTTCTCAGAGATCACGGTTCAAGCCTCTGGATCGACCGACATGGGGAACGTGTCCCACGAAGTACCCAGCATCCACCCGATGCTCAGTCTCGACTGTGACCCTGCCGTGAACCATCAGCGGGAGTTCGCGGCTGCCACCCTCACCGACAAAGGCATGGCCACCATCCGTGAGGGGGCGCTCGCCATGGCGTGGACCGCCATCGATCTTGCAGAACAAGACCTCTGGGACGAGCTCGGCTCAACGTAGGGTGATCACCGGTCGGTTGCCGCCGCCCATCCCGCCATGGTCCGGGACCCCTCCAACATCGGTGCGGCAGGGTCAGAGAATCTGGCTCAGGAACAGTTTCGTACGGTCGTGTTGCGGGTTCGTGAAGAAGTGTTCCGGTGTCCCTTCCTCGATGATGGTGCCGTAGTCGAAGAAGAAGATTCGATCGGCGACCTCCCGAGCAAACCCCATCTCATGGGTCACCACGATCATCGTCATGCCAGAGAGAGCGAGCTCTTGCATCACATCGAGCACCTCCTTGATCATCTCAGGGTCAAGGGCTGACGTCGGTTCGTCAAAGAGCATGATGCGTGGGTTCATGGCAAGCGAGCGCGCGATGGCAACCCGCTGCTGCTGGCCACCCGAGAGCTGGCTTGGATACTTGAGCGCCTGATCCGGGATGCCCACCCGCTCAAGAAGCGCCATGGCGGTTGCCTCCGCCTCCTCCTTGGGCACCTTGCGCACCCAGATGGGAGCCAGGGTGATGTTCTCAAGGACGTTCAGGTGGGGGAACAGGTTGAACTGCTGGAACACCATGCCGACTTCGGAGCGGATCTTCTCGATGTTCTTGAGGTTGTGCGTGAGTTCGATCCCATCGACAATGATCGTTCCCTCCTCATGAGCTTCCAGGCGGTTGATGCAACGGATGAACGTCGATTTGCCAGAACCGGAAGGGCCGATGATGACGACCACCTCTCGCTCGCGCACGGTCGCGGTCACACCTTTGAGCGCCTGGAAGTCTCCGAACCATTTCTTGACGTCCTTGGTGATGACGATCGGATCACCAAGAACCCGTTCGGCCGGTGTTGCGATATCTGACATGTCAGCTCCTTGTGTGGCCCATGGGATCCGGTTGACGCCGGGATACCTCACAAGGCTCGATCGGATGCAGCGGAGGATGAACGGCGCTGCCCATCGGAGACAACGAACACGAACGGTCCTCTGCCGTCAGGAATGTAGCGCAGCGGCTGATCGCCTGCAGGCTGTCACGCGCCCTGGGCGTGGATGAAGACGCGACGGTCCCGGGCCTGATCGAGCTCGACAAAGAGGACCCGCTGCCACTGGCCGAGGAGCACCTCACCGTCAACAATGGGAACGGTCACCGACGGCTGACCCGTCAGCAGTTGGCGCACATGGGCATGCCCATTGATGAACTCATCCTCCTGGAGGTTCTCCGTGCGCACCGCATGGTCATCATGCTCGTAGTACGCATCGGTGGGAACCAGCCCATCGATGGACCGACGGAAATCGTTGAGGAAGCCGGTCTCGGATTCATTGATGACCAGACTGGTCGTTGTGTGGGGTGAGTACACCACGACCTGGCCATGGGTAACCCGGGAGCGCTTTGCGACATCGCGCACGACGGACGTGACGTCCCAGAACTCGGTCGAACCGGTTGTCGAGATGTGGAGGGCCTCTGTCCGGACAGGGGGTGCGTCCGATACCGCGAGCACAACGGGTTCGGTCACAGGGTCAAGAGTTGCTTTTCGGATGACGATTGGCTCGTCCACAGCCGCTCCGTTCAATTCGATGTCACGAGCACGCTAACCGAGGGGAGAGACTAATGCCGAGATCGATCTCGTTGGCAATGCAGACGGTCCGATCCCGAATCGGTGCCCGGCCCGAACTCCGGTAGACTCGCTGGTACACCACCTCTGGAGGAACGACATGCCCGCGTCCGTGATCCTTGGCGCCCAATGGGGTGACGAGGGAAAGGGCAAGATCACCGATCTGCTCTCGGAAACCGCCGACGTGGTTGTCCGCTACCAAGGCGGAAACAACGCCGGACACACCATCGTGATCGGCGAGGAGAAGTTCGCTCTCAGCCTCATTCCATCCGGCGTTCTCTACCCCAGCGTCATCCCCGTGATCGGCAACGGGTGCGTTGTCGATCCCAAGGTGCTGCTTGAAGAGATGGACACGTTGAAGCGGCGCGGCATCGATCCCTCACGGGTGCTGGTGTCGGGCAACGCTCATCTCATCATGCCGTACCACCGCAAGCTCGACATGGTCATCGAGCGGTATCTGGGCGACGCCATGATCGGCACGACCAAGCGCGGCATAGGCCCCGCATACATGGACAAGTACTCACGGTTCGGGATCCGGGTTCAGGATCTGTTCGATCCCAAGATCTTCCGCGAGAAACTCCAGGTCATCCTCAAGGACAAGAACCGCCTGCTGGTCAAGGTGTACAACCAGCTCCCGCTCGGCCTCGACGACATCTACAACGAGTACCTCGGGTACGCAGAACGCCTTGCTGATCATGTCGCCGACGCCTCCCTGGTCGTGTGGAACGCGATCAAGGACGGAAAGAACGTCCTGTTCGAGGGCGCCCAGGGGACGCTGCTCGACATCGACCACGGAACCTACCCGTTCGTCACCTCCTCCAACCCGACGGCAGGTGGCGCTTCAGTCGGATCCGGGATCGGACCGACCTCCCTCGACAACGTGATCGGGGTGGCCAAGGCGTACATCTCACGGGTGGGAACCGGACCGTTCCCGACAGAACTTGACGATGAGGTTGGTGCCCGTCTCATCGAGATCGGGGGGGAGTACGGCACCGTCACGGGACGCAGGCGTCGATGCGGCTGGCTTGATGGGGTCGCGTTGCGCTACGCCGTACGCATCAACGGTCTCACCGAGATCGTCCTCACCAAACTCGACGTCCTCTCGCACTTCGACACGATCAAGATCGCAACCTCGTACCGGTCAGGCGACGACGTCTTCACCGAGATGCCCCGCCAACAGAGGGTTCTGCACGCATGCACGCCCGAGTACGAGGAACACCCCGGCTGGGGTGACGACATCTCCCACATGACATCGTTTGACCAACTCCCTGCCGCGGCCCGTTCCTACGTTGAGCGGATCGAAGAGATCGCCGGTGTTCCGATCACGATTGTGGGCGTCGGTCCGTCCCGAGCTGCCACGCTCAAACGGTAGATCATCATGCGGGTCCTCCTCCTTGGTGGCGGTGGTCGGGAACACGCCCTCGGATGGAAACTGGCCCAGAGTCCGAGACTTGAAGCGCTCATCTCGTGTCCCGGCAACCCGGGACTCGCCGAACTAGGTAGCGTGGTTCCCGACATCGATCCGACGGATCCGAACGCGGTCGTGGCCCTGACTGCGGCCAGCGCGGTCGATCTCGTGATCGTCGGGCCAGAGGGACCCCTTGCCCACGGCGTCGCCGATGCACTCACCAAAGCCGGGGTCGCGGTGTTCGGACCAACACAAGCAGGCGCCCAACTCGAGGCTTCCAAGTCATTTGCCAAAGAGGTCATGGCCCATGCTGGGGTTCCAACGGCGGCGTCAGCAACGTTCACCGATGCGGACCGCGCCAAGGCGTACCTCGGGAACTCGGATGGGCCGTACGTCGTGAAAGCAGATGGTCTCGCGGCGGGCAAGGGGGTGCTCGTCACCGAATCATTGACCGATGCGACCGCGTGGGTTGACGAGTGCCTCGGCGGAAGGTTCGGATCCTCTGACGCATCGGTGGTGATCGAGGAGCACATGGCAGGCGACGAAGTCTCCGTGTTCTTCCTGTGCGCCGGCGGTGTGGCCGTTCCCTTGGAACCTGCCCGCGACTACAAGCGGTTGAACGATGACGACAGAGGCCCCAACACCGGGGGGATGGGGTCGTACTCCCCCGTCGATGATCTCCCGAACGATCTCGTCGAGTGGACGACCCGACACGTCGCCTTGCCGACCCTTGACGAGCTGGCCCGGCGGGGGATCCCCTACACCGGGTTCCTCTACGTTGGTCTGATGTTGACGAGCGACGGGCCACGGGTCGTTGAGTTCAACGTTCGGCTTGGCGACCCCGAGACACAGGCGTTGATGCCGCGCCTCTCCTCCGATCTGCTCGATGCGATCGACGCTGCCACACGAGGAGCCCTCGGCGAGGTCGAGCTGCAATGGGCAGATACCGCGACCGTCAATGTCGTGCTTGCGGCCGAGGGGTACCCCGTGACGGTACGAACCGGCGACGAGATCACCCTCGGTGACACGCCAGAGGGGGCCGTGGTGTTCCACGGAAGCACGCAGCTCGACGGTGACCGCCTCGTCACGAGCGGAGGCCGGGTGCTCAACGTGGTCGGGATCGGTGACACGATCGGTCAGGCACGGATGAACGCGTACGCAACTGCTGCGACAATCAGGTTCACAGGGAAACATGTTCGTACCGACATCGGAGCGACACGAAAGGGCAATGCATGAAGGTCGCCATATTGATGGGATCAGACAAGGACATGGCGAAGATGGAACCCGCAGCCGCCGTGCTCCACGAGTTCGGGGTTGAACACGACGTCCACGTCATGTCAGCCCACCGGACACCTCACAAGGTCACCGAGTTCGCAACCAACGCACGGGCCAACGGGTACGGGGTGATCATCTGCGGAGCTGGGAAGGCAGCCCATCTCGCCGGGGCCGTCGCCGCACACACGACCCTCCCAGTGATCGGGGTTCCTCTGACCGCGGGAGGTCTCGGCGGGGTCGACGCACTGTACTCGACGGTCCAGATGCCAACCGGGATACCTGTGGCGACCGTAGCGATCGATTCGTCGGCAAACGCCGCGTATCTCGCCGCCGCGATCCTCTCGGTGAATGACACTGCGCTCGCTACAAGGCTTGACGTCTACCGAAGGAACCTTGCGCAATGATCAAGCGCTACTCCACGGAGGAGATGAACACCGTCTGGTCGAACCAGCGGAAGCTTGCCGTGTGGAAAGAGGTCGAGACGCTTGTTGTCGAGGCATGGGCCGAGCTGGGGGTCGCTCCGGTGGGAGCTGCCGAGGCGGTGCGGAACGCACCCGAGGTCGACGAAGCCGCCTGGCTCGAACGCGAGGCCGTGACCCACCATGATGTTGCTGCGTTTGTTGATCTCCTCGCCGAGTCCGTCACCGAGGGCGGGGAATGGGTCCACTTCGGTCTGACGTCGAGCGACGTGCTCGACACGGCGAACGGTGCCCTCCTCAAGGAGGCAGGAGCCCTGTTGGTGTCGGCGGTGGCTGATCTCCATCACACCGTCAAGACCCGCGCCTTTGAGTTTCGTGACACCCCAACCGTCGGACGGACCCACGGGATCTGGGCCGAGCCCACCTCGTTCGGGCTCAAGCTTGCGAACTGGGCGTTCGAGCTCGAGCGGGGTCATGAGCGGCTCCTCGATGCGGTCGCAGGGGTGTCGTTTGGTGCCATTTCGGGTGCCGTCGGGACGTACGCCCACACCCCACCATCGATCGAGGCGTACGTCTGCTCCCGCCTCGGCCTTGGAATCGAACCAGCCAGCACCCAGGTGATCCCCCGTGACCGCCACGCCCACTTTCTCTCCGTTGTTGCAGGCATCGGTGCGTCCCTGGAGCGGTTTGCGACCGAGATCAGGCACCTCCAGCGGTCCGAGGTGGGGGAGGTACGAGAGGCGTTCCGATCAGGCCAGAAGGGATCATCCGCCATGCCCCACAAACGCAACCCGATCGGGGCGGAGAACCTCACCGGGGTGGCGAGGGTCCTGCGCGGATACGCCTCGGCCGGTCTTGAGAACGTGGCGTTGTGGCATGAACGCGACATCAGCCACTCCTCGGTGGAACGCATCGTCCTCCCTGATGCAACGACCCTGCTCCACTACGCCCTGCTGCGTGCCAACCGGCTGATCCGTGACCTGGTCGTCGACAGGGTTCGGATGGCGGAGAACCTGGCATCAACCCGTGGACTCGTCTACTCACAAGCGGTGCTCCTGGCGCTGATCGACACCGGCATGACCCGGGATGAGGCGTACCGGATCGTCCAGCGCAACGCCATGAAGACCTGGGACGAGGGCGGCACTCTGTCGGATCACCTCAGGGAGGATCCTGATATGGCGCTCGACCCCGACACCCTCGCTGCGTGCTTCACGAATGAACGGTTCCTCAACCCCGCCGACGTCGTGTTCGACCGTCTCACCCGGTCGGAGTTGTCAACCTGAGTGTTCCGTGGGCAATCTGGAGGCACGGACCGACACTGGGGCACTGGTGCACGGCCACGGCGGGAGCGCGTAATTGACACCTCTCCATCGAGGTTCCGGGGGCAACGAGCCGCTCAGAACCCCGGCTACCATTGGCCATGTGGCAGTGCTCGAACACGTGGGATCAGGCAAGATTCGCGACATCTTCCGTGTGGACGACAAGCATCTCCTCATCGTTGCAAGCGACCGCATCTCCGCCTTTGACGTCGTGCTCGACCAGGACATCCCCCACAAGGGGCAGGTGCTCACCGGTGTCACCCTGCACTGGCTCGACGTCCTCGACACACCAAACCATCTCGTGTCGTGGGACACCCACGCCATGGAGTTCCTCACCCCGCAGCAGCAAGCCGCGTACGCCGGTCGGGCGATGGTCGTGAAGGCCGCTGACGTCATCCCCATGGAGTGTGTCATCCGCGGGTACCTGTACGGATCGGCGTGGAAGGAGTACGCATCCGGGGGTGGACCAACCACCGAGCAACTTCCTGACGGTCTCAACATGGCAAGCAAGCTTGAGGAGCCGATCTTCACCCCAGCGACGAAAGCTGCTAGCGGTCACGACGAGAATTTGAGCGAGGCAGACGCGAGAGCGCTCGTTGGTGACGCCCGCTATGAGGAGTTGCGGGATCGGTCCCTCGCCCTCTACGACACGGGTGCCCGGTACGCGGCAGAGCGTGGGATCATCCTCGCCGATACGAAGTTTGAGTTCGGCGTCGTCGATGGCGAGATCATCCTGATCGATGAGGTGCTCACGCCGGACAGTTCGCGGTACTGGCCAGCCGACGCCTGGGCCGAAGGAGCGATCATGCCCTCGTTCGACAAGCAACCGGTCCGTGACTGGCTCGAAGCCCAACCGGGGTGGGACAAGACACCGCCAGCGCCGACCCTGCCGAACTCGGTCGTGTCCCAGACAAGCGACCGGTACATCGACGCATACGAGCGGCTCACCGGCACATCGTTCACCGGGTACCTCACGCTGATGGGGGCATCATGACGACCCACACGTTTCACATCACCATCACCCGCAAGGAGGGACTCTCGGACCCCGAAGGGACGACCGCAAGGAAGGCACTCCACGACCTGGGGTACGGCAACGTCGGTGATGTCTCGTTCGGACGGGTCATCGCCGTCGAGGTCGACGCCGAGACCCCGACAGCGGCTCGTTCGCAGGTCGTAGAGATGTGCGAACGGCTGCTCGCCAACCCGGTGATCGAGACGTTCACCATCGAGCCGGCATCATGACAATTGCTGTTGTCGTCTTTCCGGGAACAAACTGCGAACACGACGCCGTCCATGCGCTCAGCCTCGCTGGTGCCGAATGTGAGCTCGTCTGGCACACCGAAACCGACCTTGACTGGGCAACCGGCGTGGTCCTGCCCGGGGGGTTCGCACACGGCGATTACGTCCGCACCGGGGCCATCGCCCGCTTCTCCCCGGTGATGGGTGCGATCGAGGGTCTGGCCGCATCGGGGGTCCCGATCCTTGGCATCTGCAACGGGTTCCAGATCCTTTGCGAAGCGGGTCTCCTCCCCGGTGCGCTCGTTGCGAACCGGGACCTGAAGTTCATCTGCAAACCCATCCATCTCCGTGTGGAGTCCACCGACAGCATCCTGACGTCGACCGCCATCGTTGGTCAGGTGCTCAGGATCCCCATCAGCTCGTACGAGGGGCAGTTCGTCGCCGCTGACATCGACGACATCGAGGGGGAGAACCGGGTCATTCTCCGCTACTGCGACCCCGACGGAGCGGTCACGCCGGACTCCAATCCGAACGGTTCAACCAACGCGATTGCTGGGATCACCAACACCATGCGCAACGTCCTCGGACTGATGCCCCACCCCGAGCGTGCCTGCGAGGCGATCCTTGGATCCGATGACGGCATGGTGCTGATTGAAGGCTTCATCGAGTCGACCCGTAGGGTTCGGGTGTGACTGCAAGCCATCTGCCGGACCACATCCAACTGGGGATGACCGACGAGGAGTACCGCCGTGTCGTCGAGCTCCTTGGCCGCGAACCGCTCGCGGCAGAGTTGGCGATGTACTCGGTCATGTGGTCCGAGCACTGCTCCTACAAGTCGTCGCGCATCCACCTCGGCAAGTTCCGCTCCGACCAGCCGTGGGTCGTCGTCGGCCCTGGTGAGAACGCAGGGGTCGTCGATCTTGGTGACGGCTGGTTGGCTGCGATCCGCATTGAGAGCCACAACCATCCGTCGTTCGTGGAACCGTATCAGGGGGCGGCGACGGGGGTCGGAGGGATCCTGCGTGACATCTTCACCATGGGGGCGCGACCGGTTGCCGTTTGGGATCCACTGAGGTTCGGTCCCCTCGACGACCCTCACAACCGGTATCTCTTTGAGGGGGCGGTTTCGGGGATCGCGGGGTACGGGAACGCCGTCGGGGTTCCCACCCTTGGGGGTGAGGTCGAGTTTGCCGACTGCTTCTCGAAGAACCCACTGGTGAACGTGATGGCACTCGGGCTCCTCAAGCGGGAGCAACTGGTTCTGTCGGCGGCGTCGGGGGTCGGGAACAAGGCGATCCTGCTTGGCAACGCCACCGGCCGTGACGGAATCGGTGGGGCATCCATTCTCGCCTCGGCATCGTTCGAGGAGGGGGATGAGGGGAAACGGCCGAACGTTCAGATCGGTGATCCCTTCGAGGAGAAAAAACTCATCGAGGCGTGTCTCGAGCTGTACGAGCGTGGCTTGGTCGTGGCGATCCAGGACCTCGGGGCTGCAGGTATCTCATGTGCCACGTCGGAGGTCGCGGGTGGGGGCGGCCTCGGCATGGACGTCGATCTTGATCGTGTCCACGTGAGGGAACGGGGGATGACGCCGGGTGAGATCCTGATGTCGGAGTCCCAGGAACGCATGCTTGCGATCGTGGCACCCGAGCAGGTGACCGAGGTCCTCGACCTCGCCGCCAAATGGGAGATCGCGGCGTCCGTCATCGGGACCATCACCGAAGGACCCCAGCTCAAGGTGTACGCCGAGGGGGAGGTGGTTGCCGAGGTACCGGCGGCGTCGCTCGCTGATGAGGCGCCAAAGTACGATCGCCCGGCGAAGCGACCGGCCGATCTCGACGAGGTCTGGGCCGATACACCGGTTCCACCGCCCGCCGGTGATGTCACCGACGTACTCCGCCAACTCCTTGATGATCCCGCCATTGGGGATCGTTCCTGGGTGTCGAGCCAGTTTGATCACATGCTGTTTCTCAACACGGTGATCGAGCCGGGACACAACGGGTCACTCATGCGCATCAAGGGAACCAGCAAAGGTCTCGCCGTTTCAACAGACGGCGACGCCCACCGGACGTGGCTCGACCCCCGGCGGGGTTCGGCACGCATCGTCTTTGAGGCGGCACTCAACGTTGCGGTCACCGGTGCTGCACCGTACGCAGTTGTCGACAATCTGAACTTTGGGTCGCCGGAAAATCCGGAAGTCATGTGGCAGTTCATCGAGTCGGTTGAGGGGATGGCGTCGGCGTGCGAGGCCCTTGATCTGCCGGTGGTCGGTGGCAACGTGTCGTTCTACAACCAGACCGACGGAGTCGACATCCACCCTGCCCCGGTCGTCGGGATGCTCGGATTCTGTGACCCGATTCCGGAGTCCCCGCCCCGGCTTGATCGGGCGCGAGACGGCATGGGGATCTGGCTCGTCGGAGGTCCCTGTGAGGACGACTTTGCAGGATCGGCGTACGACCGAATCATCAACAAGAAACTCCGGGGCCGACCGACTGAGGTCGATGGAGACAGAGCCGCTGAGATCATCGATCTGGCGTGCAACCTCGCGTCGACGACCCCCGTGTTGCACGATGTGTCGACTGGCGGACTCGCAGTTGCCCTCGCCGAGATCGCGATCAAGTCGGAGATTGGTCTGTCGGTGCAAGGACTGTCGGCGGCGGATCTACTCGACGAAACCCCACTCCGATTCCTTGCCATCACCGACCGTGACGACCTCGAAACGAGTGTGCCCCATCGGCGGATCGGTACGGTGGGTGGGTCGTCAATCGAGTTCGCGGACGCGGGGGCCATCAGCGTGGCAGAGGCGACGGCGGTGTGGGCGAACGCCCTCCCCCGGCGCATGAACTGACGCCTCGACTCATTCTGTGGGCTGTAACCCACCGTGGCGGTGGGTTCATACCCTGGGTACGCGGTTTGGTGCTGTTGATGGTGGCTGTCGTTACCGTTGAGGGGTGACCGACGCGACTGCGACCACCTGCTACCGGCATCCGAACCGGCCGACGCGCTTGGCGTGCAGCAGTTGTGGCAGACCGATTTGTGTGGAGTGCTCACGCGATGCGTCGGTTGGCCAGAAGTGTCCTGAGTGTGCCGCGAGCGACCCGCGGACCCGGGTGGTTGAGGTTCGTTCGATGCAACGGAGTTCCGCGTTCCGTGCGGCACCGGTGACCATGACGATCATCACGGTCACCTCCGCCATCTTCCTCGTTGGGTTCGTCTCCCCCGAGGCCAACCGATGGCTGGTGGAACATCTCGCCCTGATCCGACCTGGCGACAGCGGACTCGAACCTGAGCTGTACCGCATCTTCACCGTCGCCCTCCTCCACGGTGGGTTGATGCACCTGCTCTTCAACATGTATGCGCTGTGGATTTTCGGACCCCGCCTCGAGCAGCAGGTCGGAAGTGCTGCGTTCGCCTCGCTGTACGTGGCAGCTGCCGCTGCCGGTGGCCTCCTGTCGGCCGCACTCGGCAACCTTGGCTACTCCGTTGGTGCATCCGGCGCCATTTTCGGGTTGTTCGGGGCGTGGATGTTCGTTGCATGGAAGATGCGTCACTCCCCCGGTGGGCGTGCCATGTTCAACCAGCTGGGATTCCTCATGCTGATCAACATCGCTCTCCCCTTTCTCGTACCGGACATCGATTGGTACGGGCACCTCGGCGGGTTCCTCGCAGGGGTCGGCATCGCCGCGTTGTGGTCGGTCCTCGCCGTCGGCAAACCGCGGGCCAGAACGATCCGCACCACGATTGGGGTCGCGGTCATTGTTGTGGTGACGCTCACCGCGTTCTTGGTGGTGTGACGGCACTTTTCACCACCGGTACACTCACCGATGTGACCGAAGAACCGCTGGCTTCTCCCACTCCCGACCGATCGGCCCCCGACCAACCATCGCTCGACACCGACCGCCCCGGTGAGGCCTGTGGAGTTTTTGGCGTCATCGGGGAGGAGATTGACGCTGCACGCCTCACCTACTTCGGCCTGTTCGCCCTCCAACACCGCGGCCAGGAGAGCGCCGGTATCGCGGTGAGCGACGGCGACAACCTCACCGTCTACAAGGACCTTGGTCTTGTGGCGCAAGTCTTTGATGAGACCACCCTTGCCAGTCTCGCAGGATCGCTCGCCATCGGGCACACGAGATACTCGACAACGGGCTCCAACCGTTGGGAGAACTCCCAACCCGTCTTCCGACACATCGGGTCCAACGGCATCGCCCTTGCCCACAACGGGAACCTGACCAACACGGCACAGCTCGCGACGAGTACCGATGGGGGTGGAGCCACGACCGACTCCGAACTCATGACCGACGCCATCGCGACGGCGATGGGCAAGGACGGGCTCGATCTCGCCACCGCCCTTGCCCGGGTCCTCCCCACGTTCGAGGGCGCGTTCTCCCTCACCGTGATGGACCGCACCTCCCTGGTCGGAGTCCGTGACCCGCACGGGTTCCGACCCCTCTGCCTCGGGCGTCTCAACAACAGTTGGGTGATTGCGTCCGAAACGGCTGCCCTCGACATCCTCGGAGCCGAGTTCGTCCGACAGATCAGCCCAGGGGAGATGGTCGTCATCGACGAGGAAGGACCCAAGAGCCACTTTCCGTTCGAGAAGGTCCGGTCGAGTCTCTGTCTGTTCGAGTTCGTGTATTTTGCTCGACCCGACTCGACCCTTCTTGGCCAGACGATCCACACGACACGCCAGAACATGGGGCGACTCCTCGCCCAACAGGCGCCGGTGGAGGCTGACATCACCGTGCCGGTTCCCGAATCCGGGATCCCCGCCGCACAGGGGTTTGCAGCCGTCTCGGGGATCCCGTACATCGACGGACTGGTGAAGAACCGCTACATCGGACGGACCTTCATCGAACCCACCCAGGCCATGCGCGAACGTGGGGTGCGGATGAAACTCAACGCGATGCCGGGGGTGATCAAGGGCAAGCGGGTGGTCCTCGTTGACGACTCCATCATCCGTGGGTCAACCACGAAACAGTTGGTCGCCATGGTCCGTGAAGCCGGGGCATCAGAGATCCACCTGCGCATCTCATCACCGCCGTACCGCTGGCCGTGTTTCTACGGTATGGACACCGGCGACCGATCGATTCTTCTTGCGGCGAGCCGGTCCGTCGATGAGATCGCTGCACACCTCGAGGTCGACTCGCTCGTCTATCTCGAACTGGAAAATCTGATCGAGGCAACGGGGGCCGATGCCGATGCATTCTGTACGGCCTGCCTGAGCGGGGAGTACCCGACCAAGGTGCCAACCGCTGACAGCAAGTACCTGCTCGAGCGAACACCATGAGAGCGCACCCATGACCAATTACGAGGATGCGGGCGTAAGCCTTGATGCGGCTGAGGAACTCGTCAAGCGGATCGGTTGGCGCGTCACCTCGACCTGGACGGATGACGCCGTCGGTGGGTTCGGCGGGTTTGCAGCCGGTATCCAGATCCCTGCCGGGTACGAGCACCCGGTGTTGATGATGTCAACCGATGGGGTCGGGACCAAGGCCGAACTCGCGAGACAAACCGGCATCCTCGGAGGCCTCGGACATGACGCGGTCGCCATGGTGGCAGACGATCTGGTCGCCGCGGGTGCCACGCCGATCGCACTCACCAACTACATCGCGATGGGGGTCCTCGACGTTGACAGGGCGGAGATACTCGTCAACTCGATTTGTGAGGCCTGCGCCGCCGCTGACATTGCGGTCCTTGGTGGGGAGACCGCAGAGCATCCCGGGGTGATGGATCCCGACCAGTTCGATCTCTCCGCCACCGCGCTTGGCATCGTCGAACTCGGAGAGGAGATGACCAACATCGAGGTGACTCCTGGCGACGTCATCGTCGGCATCAAGAGCCCGAACGCCCGATCGAACGGGTTCTCCCTGATTCGGGCCATCGTTGCCAAGCACCTCCCGCTCGACAAGGACTTCCCTGACACCACCACACCCACTGCCGAGGTGTTGCTCGAACCTTCGATCGTGTACGCATCCGGCGTGCTGAACCTCCTGGCTCGCCTGCACCCCCACGGCCTCGCCCACATCACGGGAGGTGGCCTGCCAGGCAACGTCCTGCGGGTGCTGCCCGAAGGGAGCCGGGCGGTGATCAACCGATCCACATGGGAGGTCCCCCACGTCTTTGACGTCCTGGCGCATCTCGGCGGAGTCCCCCTCGGTGAGATGTTCCGGACGTTCAACATGGGGATCGGGTTCGTCGCAATCGTCGACACGGACGACGTCGATGCCACCCTCAAGGCGATGGAGATCAGTGGACTCGATGCGGCCGTCATCGGAGAGATCATCGACGGGACACGGGGTGTGGCGTTCGTCTGACCCTCGGACGACCGCCTGGGGTCGGTAAGCTCGGCTTCCATGGAAACGAGTCTTCTCATCTTCGGGATCCTGGTGGCGGGACTCGCATTCGGAAGTGCCGCGAGGTTGCTCATCCCCGGACCCCAACGCTTCTCGCTTGCCGAAACGACGTTGATCGGCGTCGCGGGCGCTGGCGTCGGCAGTGTTCTGATGAACCTGACGGTCTCTGATCGCGGCATCAGCGACCTCGGCGTTGCGTCCATCGTTGGGGGCGTCGGGGGATCGATCATCGTCATCGGACTTGCCGAACTCGTCGCCAAGGTGTTTCATCTGCGCACCGCCTCCTCCGGGTCAGACCCAACCGTGGCGGACTTGCTCCGTGCTGGTGAATCTGCAACCGTCGAGTTCAAGTCCACCGCACGATGGAACCGGCGCACCAGCCAACGGGATGACCAGATCGAACTCGTGATCGCCAAGACCGTAGCCGGGTTTCTCAACGCTGAAGGGGGCACGCTCATCATCGGCGTGGACGACGACGGCACCCCCATCGGCCTGGCCGAGGACCTGGCGCTCATGAAGGAACCCGACGTCGATCGTTACGAACTCTGGATCAACGACTTTCTCATGACCACCCTCGGCAAACCTGCGTTGGCGTTCCTGTCGACTCGGTTCGTGCCCGTGGGCGAGGAACACGTCGTTGTCGTGGACGTGCGACCCTCCTCCCAACCCGTGTTCGTCAATGAACCAAAAGGCCAGAGAACCGCAGACTTCTACGTCCGGATGGGAAACTCAACCCGGAAGCTCCTGACGGACGAGTTCGCAACCTACCGAGAATCGAGGTGGAAATGACTGATCGAACCCGATACCCCGTTGCGTTTGTCGTACCGGTTGATGACGAGGAGCGCAGCCGTGGACTTGCCGCACTCGGCGTGCTGTTCATCAAACCGTTTCTCCTCCTCCCCCACATCCTCCTGCTCGCCCTCTCCAGCGCGGCGATCCAGGTCGTCGTGTGGATCGGGTACTGGTACATCCTCCTGACGGGTGCCAGCCCGTACTGGGTCACCAACCTTGAAGAGATCTATCTTGAATGGATCAGCCGCGTCTTTGCCTGGTTCACCGGGACCACCGACGTGTACCCGACGTTCGGGACCGACGAGCACCACCCCGCCCAAGTCGGGGTGGCCGACCCTCCGGAACACCAGAGCAGACTGCTTGCGTTCCTCGGCATCATCCTCGTCCGGTCGATCCTCGCCCTCCCACACTTCTTCCTCCTCGGGTGGCTCACGCTTGGAACGATCATCGTGGCGTGGGTCGGGTTCGTCTGGGTCCTCGTTGATGGGTCCCTTCCG
The DNA here is from genome assembly GCA_964621095.1 of uncultured Acidimicrobiaceae bacterium. Taxonomy (GTDB): domain Bacteria; phylum Actinomycetota; class Acidimicrobiia; order Spongiisociales; family UBA5794; genus UBA5794. The sequence continues at coordinate 19,739 of CAZULI010000008.1, forward strand.
CTGTCGCTGCACTACTACTTCGTGGGGTTTCACCAGTGGTGGGCACGTGCATGGGCGTACACGGCTGCCCTCACCGACGAGTACCCACCGTTCTCCCTCAAGGTCTGATCACCGCCACGTCCCTGGTCAGCCTTCGGCGGGTCGGTCCTTGCGACGTGGCAGGAAGAGGCGGAGGATCAGCCACACCATCAGTGCCAGGATCCCAATCGGGATGACGACCGCAACGGTGACGATCAGGAACGCCACCGTTGCGAGGAGTACCTCCCCGGCCTGATCAAACGCCTCAGCGATCGGTCCCGGGTCGTTCTCGACCACCGACACCACGGTGTCGGGAGCCTCGGTCAGCCCGACCGTCAACGTCCCAAACGACGTACGACCATCGAGATACTGGAGTTGTCCTTCGATCTGTTCGATGTTGAGCAACACCTCCTGCATCTGGACCTGGATGGCAACGAGATCCGTGACGTCCTGTGCCTGGGCCAGCAACCCGTTGTAGAACACCTCCTGCTGGCGCCAGTACTTGAGGCGCCCATTGAGATCAACGTACTGATCAGAGACTTCCTGGCTCGACAGTGATGATGAACTCCGCTCGCCGAGCCCCTCAACCCTCGACACGGCGTCGTCGAACCGATCGCTGGGGATGCGAAGCGTGAACCATCCAACGGCGTACCGGTCCTCCCCGTACCCCTCGATGTGGCTCTCACCGGACGAGACATACCCGCCGAGTTCGGTCGCGATTGCCCGGATCTCGGAGCCGCGTGCATCGAACGTGCCTTCCGCGATGCGGAGATCAACCCGTCCGTCACGCACGACGTTGGTGTCAAGTGGCGGCACGCCAGCCCCACCGATCGCGTCCGCGTACCCGACCGACTCCCCTGCGGCTGCCTCGTACGTCACGCCCGAACCAGCACCCTGCTCCCAATCGTCGGGCAGACCCGGAGCGGAGCGTTCGGCAACGGCGTGCGTGCCGACCATGGACTGGCTGTTCACGGGCTCAACCCTCGCGTCACGGCTCGAACAGCTGGCCGCAACCACACCGACAACGATCACGAGGAGCAGAACGCTCCACACCTTGCGGGTTCTCAGGTTCTCTGCGGTGGACATCGTCTCTCCTTGTGCCGACCCGTGCGGACGTGCAAGTACGACGCACACCCTCAGCCTTCCGGTTCCCCCGGAACTACGCTGGTCCCCATGAACACCCCCCAAACGCCCCGGTCTGATGTCATCT
>CAZULI010000009.1:0-20190 GCA_964621095.1 uncultured Acidimicrobiaceae bacterium
CCAGTAGCACCAGCCGGTCGGGAGGAAGAAGACCTGGAAGAAGGTGAGACTGAGCGCGAGGTTGAGGGGTGGTGCGACCGTCTTCTGAAGCGTTTGGGTGGTGGCTGCCGCAAACGCAGTCCCCACGCCACGCCCCACACCGTTGACGAGGTTGCCGACGCCAAACACGGTCCCCCGGTGTTCGGGGAGGTTCACGTCGGTGATGAGGGCGAACCAGTTCGGGGAGTCAGCCGATGTCAACGCCAAGGCAAACAGGGCTGACAGGAACGCACCGGCGATCCATGGGTTGGTCACCATCTGGGTGAGGATCTCGTCGAGGTACGTCATGGTGGATGCCCCTTCGGTGACCACCAACCCGTTGAGTGGGATCCAGAAAAAGATCAGGAAGAACGGGATCGCCCCGACAATTCCAATGGTTGACACGTACGCACGTCCTCCCAGATCGTGCTGCTGCCACCGGTCACCGAGATGACCGGCAAGGATGGAGAACAGGGCACCGATGGTGAACATGGCAGCGAACAAGCCACCCACCTTCTGCCCCGTGACGTCGCTGTACCCCTGGGCGATCACTTTCTCCTGATACAGCAGCGGAACCCAGATGAGGGAGCCGTACGCCACTTGTGCCGTGAGACCCTGGAGCACGAGCCAGCGGTTCGTCCGGATCGCCGCGATCTGGGGCAGCTGGTCCGGTTCTATCGCGTGGTCGTACTCGTCCCCGGATGCATACAACGCTGCGAGCTCGGGTTCCTTGAACCCGCGGGGCGGCTCGTACGCTCCGAGATAGAGGGCGGCGAACACGATGCCCGCACCGGCGACGATGAGGAACGGGGGACCATGACTCCCTGCCCCCGCCTGGCTTGCAAGGAGACTTCCCACGAGGGTTCCCACACCTTGGGAGAGACCCCAGAACGACATGGCCAGACCGCGCCGCCGCGGGGCGACGAAGTCTGAGATCACGGAGAACCCCACCGATGCGATTGATCCGAGGCCAAACCCCGCAACGAGTTGGAGACAGAACAGCAGTGGGAACGAGGTGGTGAGCCCCGATCCCGCCATGGCGACGGACCAGATCAACGTTCCCCACAGAAGCAGTCGCTTGCGTGACCGGGCATCGGCGAGATACCCCCAACCAACGGCCGTGATCGCCGTCACGACGATCTGGGCTGCCGTCAGGATCCCGATGGCGGTCTTCCCCACGGCGAACGTCGTCGTGAGCTGGGGCACCATCGATGGGATGAGTGCGATCGCGGCGTTGTCAAGGGATGCGAGCACGACGAACACGACGATGGTGTACGTGATGTGGATCCTGGGTCTGATACGTGCCCCGCCCGTCATGACGTTCCCGTTGCCGTGGAACGCCCACCGCTCACACTCGGTTGTCGTGTCGCGATGGGATGCCCCCGACACGGTGTCCCGTCACCATCGGCGACCGGAGCCACTCTATACCGCCGACGCCGTTGGGGGCAGCGCACTAGCCTCGCGTCGGTGATGGCAAGCAGTGACCGACCAACATTCCTCGTGGCCCCCACGCCGGAGGCTGTTGCCAGCGCCAACCTGACGACGCTGATGAACCAGGTCGGTGCTGGGTCGTTCGCCGATCTCCACGCATGGTCGGTGGATCAGGTGGATGCGTTCTGGGAACGGGTCATTGACGAGCTCGCCATCACGTTCGCCGTTGCACCGACCAGGATGCGCGGATCCGACGATGCAACGGATCCGGACTGGTTGCCAGGAGCGCTGTTCAACATCGTCGCGTCGTGTCTCGATCACGGTGATGACGAGGTGGCCGTCGTTGCGTCGGAGGCAGGCGCTCTCAAGGTCACCCGGGTTGGCGAACTCCGAGCGCTCGTGGCGTCGTTCGCCGCGGGGTTCTCGCAGCGGTTCATGCCCGGTGACCGTGTCGCGATCATGATGCCCATGAACCTCCATGCCGTTGTTGCGTATCTCGGGATCATCGCCGCGGGTGGGGTGGTTGTCTCGATCGCGGACTCATTCGCCCCCGATGAAGTCCGCGTCCGGTTCGGCATCACGAACCCGGTCGCGGTGGTGACCCAGGATGTCGCCCACCGCCTCGGGAGAACCCTGCCGATGTACACAAAATGCCTCGAGGCTGACGCGCCACCGTCCATCGTCGTGGACACGGGTGCGTCCCTCGAGCTGCGACCAGGCGACGTGATGTGGGACGAGTTCGTGATCCCCGGTGCTGATCTCGAACTGGTCATGCAACCCGCGGCGGCACACACGAATGTGCTGTTCTCCTCGGGGACGACCGGCGAACCGAAGGCGATCCCGTGGACACAGACGACGCCGATCAAGGCCGCCATGGACGGTCGTTACCACCACGACATCCATCCAGGCGATGTCGTTGCCTGGCCAACCAATCTCGGGTGGATGATGGGTCCGTGGCTCATCCACGCATCCCTCCTCAATGGTGCCGCGATGGCGTTGTACGACGACGCGCCAACGACGCGCGGTTTTGTCGAGTTTGTCGCCGAGGCCGGGGTGACCATGCTTGGTGTCGTCCCGTCCATCGTTGCGGCATGGCGGGGAGGCGACACCCTCCAGGCCGGTGACTGGTCGACGGTACGGGTCCTCTCCTCGACGGGTGAGGCGTCAAACCCGGATGACTACCGATGGTTGATGCAAACGGCGGGACGCGTGCCGGTCATCGAGTACTGCGGTGGTACCGAGGTCGGGGGTGGGTACATGACCGGAACGGTCCTTCAGCCTGCGGTCCCTTCCCGGTTCACGACCCCGACCCTCGGCCTTGACCTGGTGATCATGGATGACGAGGGGAACGAGGCTGACGAAGGCGAGGTGTTTCTCGTGCCGCCATCCATGGGGTTGTCCACCGAACTCCTCAACCAGGACCACACTGCCGTCTACTACGAGGGGGTGCCGACATGGGTCAAACCACTCCGGCGACACGGCGACCAGCTTCGGCGATACCCAGACGGCACCCTGCAAGCCCTCGGCCGGGTTGACGACACGATGAACCTGGGCGGGATCAAGGTTGCTTCAGCGGATCTCGAGACAGCGATCGGCGACATTGACGGGGTTGCCGAGATCGCGGCGATTGCAAGCCCCCCGGCTGACGGTGGGCCCGACCGACTGATCATCTTCGTCGTCCCCCACGACGGAGCGGTCCTCGACACGGCGGTCCTTGCTTCCCGGATGCAGCAGGCGGTGCGGGATCATCTCAACCCGCTGTTCAGGATCCATGATGTCGTCCTGGTCGACCATCTCCCTCGGACCGCGTCGCACAAGGTCATGCGACGAATGTTGCGTGCCCAGTACGGATCCTGACGATCGCCACGACAGGACGCAGCGATCATCGGTTCGCGCCGGTCCACATCTCGTGGTCGGCCCACCGATGCATCCGTGGGGCGTAGACTCCGTCCGCATCCCAGGAGGCCCATCGTAGACACCACCGAATACCCCGCTGCGCTCAGCAAGTTGCGCGAACGGATGCAGGAACTCTCCGGTGTGATCATGCTGATCGGGGACACCGACACCGGCAAGACGAGCCTCTCCAAGCTTCTGATCTCCGATGCGGTCGCCGCAGGGAAGTCGGTTGCCTACATCGACTCGGATGTCGCGGTCTCGACGGTGGGACCCCCGACGTGCATCGGGCTCAAACTGATCAACACCATGGACGACCTTGCCGCCATCTCGGAGCCAGACGCCCTTCGTTTTGTCGGAGCGACCGAGCCCAACGGTGTGGTGTTGACCCACGTTGTTGCAGCCGCGTCGTTGGTGACGATCGCCAGGGAGAAGGCTGATCTCATCATCCTTGACACGACGGGGGTCGTATCGGGGGTGGTTGGGCAGACACTCAAGTATCACGTCGCAGAGCTGACGGCCCCGAACCTTGTCGTTGCGATCGAACGCGGCAGCGAGCTGGACCCGGTCATCTCGATGCTTCGCCGGTTCTTCGGTCTCCGTATCACCAGGATGCCGGTGATGCCGGATCTCATCCCGCTTACACCGGTGGAACGGGCCGAGCGGCGGGCCGCGGCGTTCCACCGTGAACTCGGAGACGACCCACAACGTTGGCGTGTCCAGACCACGGTGTTTGCCCCAACGTTGCCTGAGGAGTTCGACGTCGAGCGGCTCGATGGGATGCTGGTTGGTGTCCAGGACGAACATGGCGGGTGCCTTGGTCTTGGTGTCCTTGAACAAACCGAAGGGACCGTCAAGGTCGCCACACGACACGGCGACGCCATGTACGGGCTCCGGCTTGGTTCGACCCGCTTGGATCTTGAGACGTTCGCAACGACCCGCGTGAGGCTACGAGAGCTGATTCTCGGCGTCTGATGGTTGCGCCCGCCGCTGATACACCTCGCGGTCTGCACTCATCACGGCAAACCCGGCCTCGAGGTCATCGACGGTGAAAATGCGGCGCCCTGGTTGGATCGCCGGCTTGATCGACCCGATCGACAGACCCGTTGCCCTCCATCGGAGGATGACCATTTCAAGGGGTTCGTCGGTGGTGACGGCGATGCCGTACATCACCGCATTCCGTACGGGTGACTCAATCACTTCAAGCACGGGACCGGCTCTGAAGAACGCTGCTGGGCGACCTCCGACATCCATTCGGAGTCTTGGCGCCAGACCTGCCCGACCCAGGGTGATGGTTGCATCCGCGAGCGATGGAACGAGCACCACGACGTGGTCGATCGAGATGCCCTCGACCGGTACTCCCTCACGACGGGGGAGAGGGGGGATCGCCAACCTGGGAGGGGTGGAGTCCCACGTCCATTTCGGATCTCCCGTGGTCAGGGTGATGCCGTTGAGCTCCGGTTGTTTCGGCCATCCAAAGATGGTCCACGGGATGGGGAGCTGAATACCGGTGATGTGTGCCACCACGCCAGCGTACCGGTCACTGCCACGGACCACTCACCGGTGGCATTGGGTGGGTTCTCACAAAGGAAAGGCCCGACGAACCCGGACATGGCGCCCCGCACTTCCCCGAACGAGGTGTCTTCATCCTGGCACATCGGGCCTTTCGATGGTCAATGTACGAGAGAATCGGCACTGCTTCAACACACCGATCGATGACAGTTTTCGCGTTCGACGCACGAATGTGCAACGCAGCCGCCATCAGTTGGTGCCAGATGGCGGTATCGGGAGAGGGTTCTCCACATATCCACACGTATCCACAGGTGGTTGTGCACAACACGTTGTGCGAAACTCGCCCACTGGAATGTTTCGCGGCCCTGTCTGCAGCGTTGATGAGCCCGGCGAGTCACCCGGTAGCTCTGCGAGGCTCAGAGGGCGGTGGGAAGGGGGGTCATTCGTCACCGCCCCGATCGGTGATCCCTTCATACAGCTCGATCAGGTGGGTCGCTGCCTTGTCCCATGAGAAGCGCTGGGCGAACGCGACCGCTCCCTCCGAGAGGTGCCGCGCGAACTCAGGATGTCGGACGATGGCTTTCATGGCGGTGCAGAACGCCTCCGGAACATGGTGGTCCACGAGGAGGCCACTCTCGCAGGGCGATACGACGTAGGAGAGGCCACCAATGTTGGCGGCCACAACGGGGGTTCCGCACGCCTGGGCCTCAACCGCCACGAGTCCGAACGATTCGGATCGGGATGGAACGATGACGAGGTCAGCGGCGCGGTAGTACTCGGCCAGGAGTTCGTGGGAGACCGGAGAAACGAGATCGATCCCGTCGTTGACGCCGCTGCGAACGGCGATGCTCCGACATTTCTCCAGCTCTGCGTCCCCGTCGTCACCGCTGGCCCCACCGACGATCAGGAGTCGGGGGACACCGAGGGATGGGTCGAGCTGTGATCGCAGCATGGCGTACGCCTCCACGGCGATGGAGGTCCCCTTGTGTGCCTGGATGCGTCCTGCGTAGAGGATGATCGGTTCGACCCCAAGACCGAGGGGGTGGCGGGCAGCGGCACGATCACCGGGGTTGAACACCCGATGATCAACCCCCGGCGGGTTGATGCACAACCGTTCGGGGTTTGCGCCGTAATGCTCAAGAAGGTCCTCGAACTCGTACGGGGTCGACGTGATGATGCAGTCGGATTGGTCGATGATCTCCTTCTCGGTGATGAGTCGTTCCGCACTCGAGGGGCGTTCGTTCGGTCCCCGGGTGCGATCCTTCACTTTTCCGAGTGTGTGGAAGGAGTTTGCGAGAGGGATCGCGTACTTGTTCTTCACGTCCACCCCGGTGCGTCCCGACAGCCAGTAGTGGCTGTGGACGAGATCGAAGGACGCACGGTTCTCATCGATCCAGTTCGTCACGCCGGCGGTGAACTCCGGGGTGTAGGGTTTCATGTCCGCCAGGGACATCCACCCGAGTGGGCCCGCCTCGATGTGCACCACGCGGTAGCGATCCGAGACCTCAACGACGGTTGGGTTGATGACCGAGGTGCGCCGGGTGAACGTGGTCACGTTGATGCCACGGTCGGCCATGGTCCGCGAGAGACGGTCCAGATAGATGTTCATGCCTCCAGCGTCCCCGGATCCCGGCTGGATCAGCGGGGAGGAGTGCATGGCGACATACGCCACGTCGGTGATCACCGGATCTGCCCTTCAACGGTGTAGAGGGGTCTCGCAACGGCCCCGTGTCTGAACTTGTACGTCTCGTTCCCTTTGAGGAAGTCGAAGACTGTGGCTCCGCGGCGGATCTCTGTCTCGATCATTGCGGTGAACAGGACCACTCCGGGGGACGCAGAAGCGGCGGCGGGATCGAACGCCGAGTTGTAGTAGAAGTACCCGTCCTCGGTTTCCCACCCGAACGCGGTGGCGAGGGTGCGGCCGCCGCACACGAGTTCATGGATGACCGCACCGGCGTTTGCGGTGAGGTCCCCAAAATACGCCTGCATCCCAGGGGTCATGAACAACCCCTTCTCACCCTCCGAGTTGCGATGCATCGCACAAAACGTCGAGAAGGCGTCGTTGTCACCAAGGACGATCTCGAGTGGTCCGAACTCGGCTTCGAACCGTCGCTGTTTCCGCCGAACCTCATGCCGCTCTTTCTTCCCGATCCCCATGAGCCACTCGTCAAAGGTAGGGGGCAGATCGAGCACCGCGGTCTGGTCGTGCGGGTGCAGCACGGGATCGGTCCCAACCAGCTCCAGGGCGCGCATGACGGGCGGGGTCGCCTCAAGAGGGAGCGAATCGAACCGGACCGTCCTGCCCCGGTACGGCGAGAGGGCTTCGACGAGGACCTCCGTGATGCGGGGGCCGACGGGTGCGTGATAATCAGTCAGATCTGCCTCACCAACCAGCTGGACGAGATCATCAGACACGGCCAGCGCCACGGCAGATTCGTCGTCCGTGGCGACCACCAGTTCCGCTGCCCGGTCCGTCCGGTGGTTCCAGACCGTCTCAAGAAATGGTCTGAAGGGGAACGGCCCGGTACGCGGGGCCGATGGTGACCCTTGGATCGGGAACGCGGCCCAGTCGTTGGCGAGTTCGATGTTGCTCACGACCCCACCAGCTCGAGATGCCCCACGGTGCGTCCCGCACCAAGGACGGGCGGCCTGAGTTGTGGTTCGAGTGCAGCTTTCATGGCCATGGTGAGCATGCCGAGGCGATCAGCGACAACCAGCGCAGCCGTTGCGGCAATGGCACTGTTGCCGGACATGGACTTGGTGGCGATGGCGACATCCTGACGGACCATGACGAACGACCCTTCGGCACCTTCCTTCTGAGGGCCTCCCCACCACGCCCCGATTCGGCCGTGGATCGTGGTGTTGTCGCTGACCAGTGACCCAAACCGCGTCATGGCGGATGCGATGGGTGCCAGTTCTTCTTGGGTGTTGAGGTTGACGTACGCTGTGGCAAGTCCCCGGATCGATCCGCGCAGGGTCGGAGCCCCGCACCCATCGACCCCCACCGGCCCCGGGTGGATCCCCGTGAACGCCTCGACGGCTTGAAAAACGGCGTGCTGAATCGGATGGTCAGGTTCCAAATACGTGTCGGGGTTCCACCCCGCGTGGACACAAGCAGCGAGCCATCCGGCGTGCTTGCCAGAGCAGGGTGAGAGAATCGGGCGGTTCGATCGATCCCCTCGTGCGATCAGCTGCACGTCGGCGTCGTGGGTCATCGGGCGGCTCGGTGTTGCTTGGAGCGCAGCCTCCGTGAGACCGGCATCAGCGAGGATCTGGCGGACGATTGCGATGTGCGCCGGGTACCCGCCGTGGCTTGCGCACGTCACCGCAAGATGTTCTGATGGCAACACCAGCCCGGTCCGTTGTGCGGCGAGCGCCTGGATCGGTTTGATGGCGGATCGATAGAACATGGGGCGGTCCGGATCCCCCGCAACAAAGAGTTCTGCGCCGGTCGGATCCACGGCCACTGCTTCCACGTCGTCGAAGGACTCGGCAAGTCCCGATCGGACCCTGGCAAATCGCATGGCAGGGGGAGGCACTAGTTCGCGGACAGCAGTTCGTCCGCGTCGGCCACTCCCTCGCGGTAGCGACGGGTCAACTCCGTCGTGATGATTTCGTGTGCGTCATACACGACCCGGCGTTGCTGGGAGATCTCCTGCTCTGCGGTCCCGAGATCGTCGCGTATGGCAATCAGCTCGCTGTCTTCGAGGAAGGGGAGCCGTGCGAGAAAATCATCCGCGAGCACCCGATCGATGTTCCTGCGCCCCAACCCCGCAAACTCAGGTGTGTCAAGGGAGAGTTCACGGTCGAGTGGGTTCGAGGTGTGGCTTGCATCCCCATCGCTGAGAATCTCAGGCAACGCCTCAATCAGGGAGCGGGTCTCCTCACCCCGTCGACGTCGTAGCTCGAAGTCGAGGAGATCCAACCGACCGTGGAGGATCCTCCGGTAGTACGACAACTCGGTGTCGAGATCGTCGAGCATCGTTCGCCGGTCGCGGATCACATCAAGGGAAACGTCTTCAAGACCCTCGGTGAAGGTGGGGTCCGTGACCTGGTCGATTCTTCTCCGCTGTCGTTCCATCTGCGCTCCTTGAATCCTCACAAGTTAGCAAGGCACACGGACGATCTCGACATCCGAGGTCGATCAGCAGACGGGTCGAACCGTCGGATACGGGTTGACGGCGACACCGCCGGGTCTGATCTCGAAGTGGAGATGGGGTGACGTGGTGCGCGCGTTCCCCGAGTTGCCAACAAACCCAACAACGGTTCCCTTGGTGACGCGCTGGCCGGATGTCACGTTCGTGGGATGACCCTGGAGATGTGTGTAGTAGTACACGACGCCGTTGTCTGCGTAGAGATGGGTGGAGAGTCCTCCAATGGAGTTCGAGGAGAACTTGATACGCCCATCGGTCACGGCAAGGACGGGGGTGTTGCGCTGGGCGAACATGTCGACCCCCTTGTGGGTCCTGCCACCCGAACGACCCGCCCCCCACGAGTTCGAGAACGATGCACCCCCTTGAACAGGGCAGATGAACCCTGGCGTTTGGACCGGATCGGCTCCACCCGCCCTCGCCGGTGCCTTGGATGCGGCTTGTGCCTTCTGTTGTTTGATGCGTTCGTCCTCGATCTGTTTCTTTCGGATCTCTTCTCGGAGATCCTCGATCGCTTCGGCGAGCGCGGCGTCGGCGTTGGCGAGGATGGCCTGGCGCTCCTCATACAGCGCGTTGATCTCCTCCACGAGGACCGCTGCTTTCTCCTCTGCGGCCTGGACGATCACCTTCTGGTCCTCAAGATCCTCCGTTGAACGGTCAACTTGTCGCGAGATGGCTTCCAGACTTCCCAACGTTGCAAGCTCGGCCTCGGCCGCTCGTGCCATGAGCGCTTGGGAGGTGACCAGCTCCTGGATGCTCCCAGCGGCGAACGCGGAGCCGATCATGGTCGTCTGGCGTCCGTCGGTGTAGGCGTCGATCACCATTTGGCGCGCGGAGGCTTCGATGTCGGCTGCTTCTTTGCGGTACCGAGTCACCGCCTCGTCCATCTTCCTGAGTCGGTACTCAAGCTCGGTGTACTCCTGATGGATCGCCTCGTACTCAGCAATCGCTTCTTCAAGGCGTTGGGAGGCGGCGACGTACTCGGCGTACGCCTTTGACTGTTTCGCCTCCGCTTTGGCTTTCGCCCTGGCTGCGGCATCCACATCCTTCTGGGTTTGGGCGGACGCGGAGATCGGGGCAGCCAACATGAGGGCGATCGCAAGGAGAAGCGTCAGCAGACGTTGAACGGTGAATCGTGGCATGCCCGGGGCAGGCTAGTGATGGAGTTCCGGAACCGGCGGCGGTTTCTAGCCGAAGAACCAGATCGCCATCCAGAACAGGGGGGAGGCCAGGACGGCCCCGTCAAACATGGAGAGGGCCCCTGGGGCGTCCTCGGTGTGGACGATGGACCCGGTTCGCAGCGTTGACCCGAGGGCACGTCCACCGATCACCCCCGCTGCTGCAGCGACCCCGCCAAGCAGACCGGCAGCGACATCCAGTTCGGTGATCGCGAACCCTGCGATCAGTCCGCCGATGAGGGCACCAAGGAGTGCCCCGACGTTCGGATCGACCGATTGGACGCTTTGGCCGTACGTACCGGCAAGGAATGACCCCGCGAGGGCGAATGCGGTCACAACGGCGAAGGCGAGCACGGCGTAGGATCCGCCAAGCCTGATGAGCACGAGACCGGTTGCCGCTGCTGATGCAAGCACGGTGACGAGGGTGGTGGCCGCCGTTGTCCGAAAATCCCGGTGGGCCGTGTCGAAGATCGGCCACGCGACGGCGACCATGAACGCAAACGCCGTGCCCCCCGCAAACCCGTTGAACCCCCACGCATAGGCGGCACACGCTGCGGCGGTCACTCCGATCATGGGTGGGTACACGACGAAGGCGTCAGGTCGTGTCGCAGACGTCTCAAAGGCGTCCCAGAGCCAAGCGATCATGGCACCCACCGCAACGAAGACGAACCACTCCGGTGCCGACCATGCCACGGCAAGAAGTGCGGCGATCAGCACCACCGAGAGGATCCCGGGGCTTGCCACCAAGCTCGGCATCCGAACGGTGCCCCCCGAGACCGGGGGAATCAACGCGACCTCGTCGGAGGCCGAGATGGCGGTTGAAGGCTCCGCCTGTTCCCCGTTGACCCAGACCCCTGCTGACGCAACCCCAGCCGCAAAGCGGTCCCCGAACTGCTGGGTCGCCGTGGTGAGGAGCTCGCCAACGGTGGGGGCGTCGATGGTGACAGCAGCGGTTCCCGCTGACTCGCGGAGGCTGGCGAAGAGTCGGAGTGTGGCCATGCCCGAAGCGTAGCGCCATCCACGATCCCGTCTGTGATTCCGACGTCATCGGGGTGTGGACTCACTGTCCCTCGCCAAGGAGCTGCAGGTCCCCGAGCAGCGAGATTGCATGCGTCAGGTCACCTGAGCTGTAGCTGATGAAGCGGTTCTGTCTCACCCGTCGTAGGGCCGATCCCGGAATGGCGAGGTCACGCCACTTGGCAAACGCAGCGGAGAGGATGAACGCCGCGGGGTCGGTGTCAGCAACGATCTCCGTGATCGTCCCCATGGATGTGCCTTGGGCTGCCACCGCCGTTGCCATCAACAGGTTGAGGACTCCGTGCCGATGGACGCTGAGTTCGGCGTCAAGGTGACGGATGGGTTGGTCGAGTCCGCCGGCGGCTTTGAACGGGAGGTCAACGTCGACGGCGGTGCCAATGAATGTCGCCACCTCATCAGCGGTTGGAAACAGGTCCTCGGTTGGTCCGCCGCAGCGCAGCGTTGCGCCGCCGACCCTGCCGGCTTGTTTGATCGTCTGTGCGATGCTCCGGATCTGCGCCGCGGTGTTGGCTGACCGTGTTGGTTCAAAGAACCCCACGATGTCGGGGTTGATCGATCCCACCGTGGTGACGAGGCGTTCGATGCCATCGATCGTCGGGTCGATGATTCGGGCCTCGGCGGCGGCAATGGACATCGCAGGTTCCATCTCGGCATGGAACGCTGCTGCGAGATACGCCGATTCGGAGGGCTCGAGATCAAAGACGACACTGATCTCCCACGGGAGCTCACCAGCACGCATGGTGGCCATGGCCACCGCCGCAAGTTCCTCGAGTTGGGATGCGGGGACGACGAACCGACCAGCAACCCAGGACCTCCGTGATGCGCGTACCTGGCGGTACGTCTCAACGGCTTCACGCACGCCCAGGGGGGCTGGAGGGAGCACACCGGCATCGTCAATGAGGGTGGCGAAGGCAGATGTGCGCGCATCAACGACGAGTCTCACGACTGCTCCTGGGGTTCGGGTTCGCTACCAGTGGGCATCATACGGGTACGGCCAGGGTCACCTCACCGGCACGGCGATCCATGGGCAACGGGATGGAACAGGTACTTCACCTCGGTAGGCTGGCGGTGTGAACCAGACCATCTCGTTTCTCTCGGATTTCGGCCACGACGACGAGTTTGTCGGTGTGGTCCATGGCGTCATCGCCCGCATCGCACCGACGGTGCGTGTGATCGACATCAACCACGGGGTGTCGCGCGGCAACATCCCCGAGGGGGCGTTGTCCCTCACCCGTGCGGTTCAGTTCATGCCAGATGGTGTGTTCCTTGCGGTTGTCGATCCCGGTGTGGGGACCAACCGTCTGGCGATCGTGGCGAGGACACCCGTTGGGTACTTCGTCGGGCCCGACAACGGCGTGCTTGCACCCGCCGTTGCCATGGTGGGGGGTGCCGATCTGATCGTCTCCCTTGAGGATGAGCGGTTTCAGCTTCCCCAGCAGGGATCAACGTTTCATGGTCGGGACATCTTCGGACCGGCCGCCGCGGTGCTCGCGTCAGGCCAGGCGGAGATCGAGGATCTCGGTCCGACGGTCGATCCCGAGACGATCACGCCGTTGCTGATCCCTCTCGCCGAGTTCACCGAGCGGGGTTCCATCAAGGGTTCGGTGCTGTGGATCGACACCTACGGGAACGTGCAGGTGAACATTGCCCCGGAGGATCTCAGGACGCTGGGGCTGTCGCTGGGTGACGAGGTGCTGGTGGGCGCCGGCATGGACGAGTTCCCCATCACCTGGCGGGAGTCGTACGGATCCGTCGAGGAGGGGGAGGGGGTGCTCCATGTTGACTCCCACGGCCAGATGGCACTCGGCGTTCGCAGCGGCAGTGCCGCCGACGAGTACGGCTTGGCGGTCGGGGACCCGATCGTCCTCGGACGGCCCGAGGGTGGCAGGAGACTCAATCTGGCGGTCACCGCTCACTAGAGGAGATGGCTCCGCAGCGATGACGCCTACGGTGTGAGTCCGCCGCCAAACAGCTTGATGATGAACGCAACCACGATGAAGACAAGCAGCACGGAAACGGCGATCGCGGTGACGGGTCTCACCGGCAGGACGATAGTGGACGCCACACCATGACCAGCATCCGGTTCCTGACCCGAACGGGATGCCACCTGTGCGAGGATGCACTGGCAGTACTTCGTCCCATCGCCACCAAAGCAGGTGTTGGTATCGAGATCATCGACATCGATCTCGACCTCGACCTTCTCACCATCTACAACGATCGGGTGCCGGTCGTGGAACGGTCCAACGGCACGGTGATCGCCGAGGGAGTCATCGATCCAGGGGTTCTGGCATCTGCCATCACCGCCCTGCGTTGACCACCCGCTCAATGGCGGTGTAGACGTGCTCGGACATCTTCGCCTCCTCGGGATCGAGGAGGTTGGCCATGACCTTGAGCGTCCACTCCATCAACGGTCGCGATCGCAGACCGACGGTGGTCAGCGTCTTCATCACGGTTGGGTTGCCGATCGCCTTGACGAACACTCGGGCCACTCGGTGGTAATCGCCGTACACCGCCTCCAGCTCGGTTGCGTAGCTGCTCAGTTGGGCACCGGCTGCGGCTGACGCGATGTGTCGGGCCGCCATGCGACCCGTCTCATACGCGTAATCGATCCCTTCCCCGTTGAACGGGTTCACGGCCCCGGCGGCGTCACCCACGAGTACCCAGTTGCGACCAACCTTCGGTCCCACCGACAGACTCATCGGGAGCTTGCCACCGAGCGGTTCGGTGTGGGGGGTCACGGAGTCAACCTTCCAATGATCGGGCAGTCCCTCGACGTACGCCTCAAGGATGTGGCTGGTGTTGATCTCCTTCCACCCCGTGAACGTGGACACGAGTCCCGCCCCGACGTTCAGCTCACCGTCACCGAGGGGGAACACCCACCCGTACCCCGGCATCGAACGGCCTTTCTTGTCCCTGATGTCGAGCTGGCTCTCGATGAACGGGTCATCCGAGTGCGGGCTCTCGTAGTACGCCCGAACGGCGAGTCCGTACGGGTAGTCGCGTCGGCGGCTGGCGCCGATGCTCCGACCGACCCGGGAGTTCGAGCCGTCGGCGACCACCACGAACGTTGGGTGGACCACCCGGGTGCCGTCGTCATTGGTGAGGGTCACCCCGGTGATGGTGTTGTTCTCGAGGATGGGCGCAGCTGTTGTCCCTTGTTCCACGATGGCCCCTTGTGCCATGGCGAGACGGGCGACAGCGCCGTCGAGATCTGCTCGGCGCATCGTTGCGCCCCAGTTCGGAAAGACCGAGTGCTCAGGCCAGACCAGTTCGATCTTGAGATCGCCCGCGTAGGATCGCAGACCGGTGATTCGGTGCAGGTCCAACCCATCAAAGTCGAACCCCATCTCAAGAAGCTGGTGAACAGCACGTGGGGTGAGGCCGTCCCCGCACGCCTTCTCCCGCGGGTAGCGCTTCTTTTCGACGAGATGAACATCGAACCCGTCGCGTGCAAGCCAGTACGCAGCCGACGCCCCACCGGGTCCGCCACCAACAACGAGCACCGATGGTGAGGAGGGGGAGGAGAACGTCATGGTGGCAGGGTAACGGGTCGAACGCCGGACGTCGGAGGAGCCGTTGCCCGTGAGCTCACTCAGCCCTGGGTTGCTCCATCGGCATCGTCAGCCGGTTCGGTTCCATCGTCGGTGAAACCGCAATCGGCTTCCGCTTGAGCAAGATCCTCACCACCGAACTGGACCCGTTCATAGAGTGCAACCTCGGCGATCTGTGTCTCGTCAAGCGAGGTGCCAAACCCAGGCATCATCCCAAACCCACCGACCGGTTTGTTGGAGGCACCATAGGTTGGATCAGGCCAACCGGCGGTACCGAGCGTGATCCACTCGATCTGATCAGCGCAGGAACCCGCAGGGAACGTCACGAGGATCTCACCACCGGCAAACGCGGGCCCGGCACCGCCGGAACCGTCACTGCCGTGGCAGGCCTGGCATTGGGCGTAGATCGCTGCACCGTTCCCGAAGTAATCCGTTGCCACGGTGCCGTACTCGGACCCATCACAGTTGACCGCGTTGCCGGTCACCGGGTCAACGAGGAGTTGTCCCGACGTTCCACACTGGGGACCGTTGGGGGAGATCAGGATGTACGTGACGGCAAGGAGGGGGATGATCAGGAACGCTGCCGCGAGCCACGCTGGGTACCGACCCATCTTGAGAGGCGTGGTGTCCACGTCCTCGGGGTCGGGGGTGGGTTCCGGCTCAGGTTCAGGAGCTGGGGCGGCTGCTTCAATGACCTCCACATCGCTTGGCCGCGCTGGTGTCTTCTTCTCGGCCGCAGGTGCCTTCTCCTCAGCGTCGTCCGACGTGTCGTCTGATGCCGTATCGGCTGGTTCTGGTGCTGCGACCTCTTTGGGTGGAGGTGGTGGGGCGGGAACGAATGATGCAAGTTTCTTGGGATCGATCCCCGCCCACTCGGCGAGAACCAGTTCGAGGGCCTCCCCGGTCTTTTTTGCACGCGCCTCGGCTGAACGCTTCGCAAGCGCCTCGGGCATCCCCTTGGCCTGGCTCACCTTCTCCAACAGTTCGTCCATCGTGATGCCAACCACAGGGGCAGCGGCGGTTTCAGCCTCTGCCTCGGGCTCGGCACCACCTTCGGCATCGGTCTCAGCTTCGGGCTCAGCGGGGGCTACAACAGCGTCGGCCATCTCCGGTTCCGGCGCGGCGTGGTCGTCCGATGCCTGCTGTTCGATCACCGGCGCGGGCGCTTGTTGTTTCAACTCCTCGAGATCAACACCTGCCCACTCGGCAAGAACCTCATTGAGGGGGACTCCGGCGTGCGTGGCGCGCACCTTTCCGGAACTGAGAATCAACTTGGGTGGCATGCGCTTGGCATCGGCAGCCAGTTTGACGAGCTGGTCGGTGAGATCAAACGGCGCAGCTGGGGGTGCCTCCGTGGATCCCCCCACCGCCGCTGCGGGTTCGGTGGTGGCTGTGGATGCAACGGGGTCGGGTTCGGCAGGGACCTCGACGCCGGCCCATCCGGCAAGGATCTCGTTGATGGTGACACCCTCAAGTTCTGCTCTCGCCTTGGCTGAGGTCTGGGTCAGCTTGCGTGGCATGCCCTTGGCGTCGGCGGCGAGACGGATGAGGCGCTCGGTCGTGGTCTCAGACGTCGTGTCGGCCTCGTTGGCGGGTGCCGCAGAAGCGCTGGGGGACGGTGCCGTGTCACCGGCAGGTTCGGCGTCGCTGGTGACTTCGTCGGTGGCGACAGCCTCCTCGGTGGCCGCTTCCTCGGTGGGTGTCTCCTCGGACTCGGACGCGTCCTCCTCGCCCTGGGCAGCCCATTCGGCGAGTACCGCTTCAAGGGTCATGCCTTCTTTGTCAGCCCTTGCCTGTGCGGACCGCTTCACAAGGGATGCAGGCATGCCCCGCATCTCGGCAACCTGGTTGAGAAGTTCTTCCATCGTGCTACCTCAGCGTTTCGATGTAGCTGACCAACGCGGCAAGATCAGCGTCAGACAGATAGGAGTAGGACGGCATTGTGGACCACTCCCTCGCCATGCGGGGATTGGTGAGATGCATCTTGAGCCAACCGGCGTTGAACTCGTCGGAACTGGCAACGTGCATGAGATCAGGGCCAACCCTGAGGTGACCGAGCAGGACCGGGCTTTCGTGGACATGATCCCCGGCGAACGAGACCGGTCCGAGCCCGACATCTGTGCCGACCGGTCGGACTGCTTGTGTGTGGCATTCGTTGCAGCCCTCGGCGATGTAGATGTTTCTGCCGGTGAGTTCGGCGGAACCGGCGGGGTACACGCGCGCCTCATCACCGAGAATGGTTGAGTCGGCGTTGGCGGGGTCGATCGCGGGGAACACTCCGGTGAACAACGCTGCTGCGATCCACACGAACGCTGCACCCCACGCCAACCGCTTCCAGCTCGGAGCAACGGCTGACCCCTCGAACTCGAGGTCGTAGTGGAGTGCGCCACCGATCTCGTCACCTGACGCGTCCTCGTCCGTTCGGCGCCGGGGGACGAGGAGGCCGACCTGGACCACCGTGAACAGGCAGAGGGAGATGGCGGTGATCCACAGGAACGGTTTCATCGTGGTGGCTGCGATCTCCCATGCACTGCCGTTGTTGGCGAACGATCCACTTGCGGGTCCTGCGGCCCATGAGAACCCCGTTGCGACCCCGCCCGCAATCGTCCCGAATACGACACCTGTGAGACCTGCCACCGACAACCCGAAGTGGAACCGCTTCTTCGATCGATCACCGCCCCGAAGGATGGTGCGGACGCTGAACAGTGCGAATGAACCCGTACCGAGAACAATGAGGAGATCTCTCGCCTGACCAAAACTCGTCCATTGAATGACCGCGCTCGTGGAGCGGTAGGTGAGGAGGAGATTGACCCCCGTCACCAGAGCAAGTGTGAGGAACGACATGGTGGCGTACCGAAGGGTTCCCCGATCGGAGATCTTCTGCACCGACCCCTTCAGCATGAGCCCGAGGTCGGTACCGATGGCCAGGAGCGGTACGAACGCAGCGATCGCGATTCCGACGCCGAGGGTCTCGTACCAATCAGGCACGGGGGAGAAGATCAGGCCGGTCGCACTCATGGATCCCCAGACGAGTGCAAGCGACCAGAACCCGAGTGCACCGAGTGGGCGGTGGATGCTCGGGTCGGTTTCGGTGAGGGTCGTGGCGGCGAAGTAGAGCAGCCCGACACTGCTGATGATCACGAAGAGCCCGACGATGCTCGCGGATGCGAACGCTGTCTGGACCGAGCCACCAACACCGTTCATCGGAGGGACAAGGCTCACGGTGCTCGACAGGGCAAGCCACCATGCACCGGACGTCAGATACCAACCGGTTGCTCCGAGATCGGTGTGAGCCGCCCGCGCGGTTGCAGAGATGGAGATCGCAGCCAGGAGAAATCCGACCACCACGACGGCACGTGCCCACAGCGGTGCTTCGAACCCTGTGATACCGCTCTGGAGACCGGTGATGATGCCGACGGCGCCGGCAAGCGTTCCGACAACGATGAGGAGCAGCGCTGCGTTTGCAAACGCAGAACGTCGCAACGAGGTGTTCGTCGTCCTGGCAACGGCGTACAACGACGCACCAAGAAGGCCGGTGATGATCCAGCCGTTCATGAGGAGCGTGCGTCCCGCCGGTGCGAGTCGTCCGGGTGAGGTCTGTGCTGTCCCACTCAGGAGATCGGGCATCGCTGCTTGAAGTGCTGCGATGCTCACGAGGATGAGTCCAAGAATCAACAAGACGGTGGCGGCAACCAGAAACCGTTTGGCAGTGGATGCAGCCGTTCTGGTCGACTCGCCCGATGGGGTGTCTGTCGTCGAAGTTTCCACGGTCACGCTGGGGGCGTCCTCCTGCATACGGTGTGCTGCCCTGCCGTCTTTCGGCCGCGGCAACTCTAGCCGTGCCATGGATCTCACATGTATTCCGTTCGCCATTCATGACGAGAGATGCAGGGTCGAACACTTGGCATCCCCGACGAATATCTAGAGTGTTCCCGTCGTTAGTACAATGACACGACTACGAAGGAACTGGGTTGAGCGAACGCAAACGACTTGTCATCGGATCTCTCACCATTTTGGTCGGGGTCGTCGTGTCGATTCTGGCTTCTGTCGCCGTGCACATGGCAGAGGCACCTGACGTTGATGTGTTCGGTCACGCCCGTTACGCGTTCATGCCCCGGGGCTGGGTGATCGTCACGTTGTTCCAGGTGATCGCCCTCGGAGGCGTTCTGCTTGCCATGGCTGGAGCGACGTTCGGGTTCATCCACAAGAGGACCCTCACCTGGACGAGGGCGATGTTTGGTGCGGTACTCTTCTCGGCGCTGATGGTGATTCTGTTTGCCGTGATCCCGAACCAGTTTCTCACGCTTGCACAGTCAACGCTTGAGTGGACACCACAGAAGGTGTTCGTGACCATCCCACCAGTTCTGGTTCTCAACAACACCGTGCAGATCTCTTACGCCGCCCTCAAGGACATGATCTCAGCCGGTTACGTCACCACCATGCTCATCGTCATAGCGATCGTGATGTATCAGATCCAGGAACGAGCAAAGAGAGAGGTCGACGTGCCGCCACCCTCCCCGGTTTCTGATTATGGACGACCCATGCGATTGGAGCGATGATGGCAAAAGAAGCCTGGCTCGAGACCCCCCCGATCCGCGATGATTATCAACTCGCCATTGTTGATACCGCGTACATGGAGGCTGCGGTCAAGCCAAAGCAGTTCATTCACATCAACGAATCAGAATGCATCCTTTGCGCAGGTTGCGTGGACATCTGCCCCTGGAAGTGCATCCACTTTCTCACGCCTGACATCGTCACGGAAACGTTCGGTGTTGATGACCCGAGCGCCAAGGAGGAGAACGGCGCGTTGTTCGTGATTGACGACACGGAATGCACCAGGTGCAAACTATGCGTTGAGCGTTGTCCCACGGATGTGATCACGCTCGGAAAGTTCGGCGGATCCCTGGCGGATCAGAGCGGTACATATGACGCAGTGCCGTGGGAATATGACACCGGTGCCCGGGACTCCCGTGCGGGTGTCGCATACGGCGTTCGCTGGTAGGAACCGACAAGGAGAAACACCAACGTGGCAGACGAGAAGGGGAAAGGCGGGGTGCTCACCGCTGTCAAGGGCATGGGCTCGCACGTTCGCAACTCCCAGGTGTGGAACTCGATCTTCCGCCCTGGTTCCCCCGCACGGGCAGACACGACGGACTCGCCGAGGAACCGTGCGTACGTCGTGATGAACAACGTGTTGTATCACCTTCACCCCGTGAAGGTGAAACGGCACGGCGTCAAGCTTTCGTACACGCTGTGTCTCGGCGGTCTCAGCTTCTTCCTCTTCATCCTTTTGACCGTGACCGGTATTTTCCTGATGTTCTACTACCGGCCAACGTCACCGGCCGCGTACTTCGACCTTGAGGCGTTGGCAACTGATGTCGCGTTCGGTCAGCTCGTACGCAACATGCACCGATGGGG
>CAZULI010000010.1:0-19699 GCA_964621095.1 uncultured Acidimicrobiaceae bacterium
AGCCGTTGACGATGACGTCGATCGCCATACCGATGAGAAACGGGGGCGCGATGTCAGTCGCTTTGTTGAGGAACGACCAGATCCCGGCTCGGATGATTCGCGTGCGGTAGCCACCGGCGTAGCGCCACAGACGGCGGAGCGGTGAGACGTGGGGAGTCGCCGATGACATTCCATGAGCGTAGGAGAGGTTCGGTTGGGATCTGCCGAACCGCGCTACGGCATCGCTCTCCCGATCCGGACCTCGATCACGTTCCCCGGGGTGACGGGGGATCCCGGCGCTGGGTTGGTGCTCACGACGAGGCCGTACAGGCCCGGATTGTCGGTCCCCACCTCAACAAGAGCCCACCCGAGCACAATCCCGGTGTCGGTCGCAAACTGGGAGAGGGTGCCCGTGACCTCGGTGGGGGTGAGCCCGCGCAGATCCGGGAGGCCAAAGACCCCGGCGACACCACTTGAGATCTCGACGACCACCTCGGTGCCTTGTTTGACGTTGGTCCCCGCAACAGGGTTGGTTGCGATGAACGTGCCCTGGGGCAGGGCCGAGGGAACCTCGACGACGCGGGCGCTGAGACCAACCGCGTAGATCGACTCCACCGTCGCTTTCGTGGACAGTCCGGGTTGTGGAACCCGCGCGGACGGCGTCTCGCGGTAGAGGTCAGTCCCTGGTGGCTCCGGGGGGAACTCCACGGCAGGGAGACGCTGTGTGGCGTACTCCATGAACTGCCGCCAGACGGGGGCAGCGAGCGTGCCACCAGAAGCGCTTCGGAAGAACTGTTCCTGACCCTCGAGATCGTTCCAGACCGTGAACTCCTTGAGCGGAACCCGACCGTCTGCATCGCCGATCCACACGACCGCGGTCATCTGGGGGATGAAGCCTGCAAACCAGACGTCAGCGTTGTCGGTGGAGGTTCCGGTCTTGCCTGCCTGGGGTCGACCGATGTCGGCGCGTCGGCCGGTTCCCGAGGTCACGACCTTCTTGAGCGTTCCGACAATGGCGGCAGCCACCTCCTTGCTGAGGACGTCCCGGGGCTCGGTGTGGTGTTCATAGATGACGTTGCCGTCAGCGTCGGTGATGCGTTGGATGAGGTACGGCTCGCGGTACTCCCCGTAGTTTGCGAGGGTCGAGTACACCGCAGCCACATCCTCGGGTCGCACATCCTGGGCGCCGAGGGTGATCGACAGGTGCGGGGCGAGAGGTGTCCGGATCCCGAGCTTTGCAGCCATCGCCACCACCGATCCCGGCCCGATCTCGTAGACGAGGCGTGCGTACACCGCGTTGATCGAGTTGTAGGTTGCCGAGTCGAGCGTTCGCAAGGAGTCCCCGGAGTTGCCAGCTGCGTTGTGGACGGTCCAGACGTTGTTCTCACAGTTGGCAGACGGCTCACATGAGATCAGTGCAGGGCTTGCGTCGTTCCAGTAGGACCCGAGGGTGATCCGTGAGCCGTCCCGGATCCCGGACTCAAGGGCAGCAGCGAGCGCGATGGGTTTGAACACCGACCCAGCGTGGCGGGCTCCCCCCGAGGCGAGGTCGTACGGTCGCTGGCCGGCCTCGATGTCATCACCGAAGTCGAGACCACTGGCCATGACCCGGATCGCCCCTGTTGCGTTGTCGAGTGCCGAGATCGCGCCGGTCGGGCCGTCCAGCCCTGGCCGGAACCATGCGCGCAGGATCCGGTTTGCTTCCTCCTGGAGACGGTTGTTGACGGTGATGTCAATCCTGAGGCCACCGCCACCGTCGCAATCCGTGGCGGAAGCGGGACAACCGAACACGGCTCGCTTGCGTTCCTCATACGTCTCGCCGAGCCCGAACTCGTTCGTGTCGAGGAGGACGCGGTTGACCCGGGCCATGATCGCCTGGGGTGTGGTGACCGGAGCCTCCGTCTTGGCAATGACGTCAAGAGGCTGGGCCTTGGCTTCGTCCGCTTCCTGCGGGGTGATGTACCCGTTGATCACCATCCGGTCGAGGGTGCGGTTCCGGGCCGCCAGTGCGTTGCTCGCCCCGGTTCTGGGGTGATAGAACGTGGGGTTTCTGATCGGGACCGGCAGGAGGGCGGCTTCGTGCAACGTGAGTTCATCGAGGGGTTTGCCGAAGTACTCGTGGGATGCGGCGCTGACCCCGTACGCGTTTGATCCGAAATAGACCGAGTTCGCCCAGAACTCGAGGATCTGATCTTTTGTGTAGCGTTTCTCAAGCTCGGCCGCGACTACGGCTTCACAGAGTTTGCGCTCGATGGTTTGGTCCGATGAGAGAAAGTTCTGCTTGACGACTTGCTGGGTGATCGTCGAACCTCCACCTGCGGGTGAGTTCACGAGCCTGCCGACGACCGC
Source organism: uncultured Acidimicrobiaceae bacterium (assembly GCA_964621095.1). GTDB lineage: Bacteria > Actinomycetota > Acidimicrobiia > Spongiisociales > UBA5794 > UBA5794. The sequence goes on from CAZULI010000010.1 coordinate 2,329, forward strand.
CCGCCCGATCGCACTGAAATCGATCCCGCGGTGTTCGAAGAACGTCTTGTCCTCGGCAGACAGGAGCGCCGCTTTGACGATGTCGGGCATCTCATCAAGGCTGATGGGTTGCGAGTTGCGTTCGTTGAGTTGGCCGATCTTGACGCCGTCCTGGGTGTAGACGGCCGAGAGCCGGGACAGGTCGGGGAACGACAGGTCAAGCTCGCTCGTGTCGCACAAGAACTTGTCCTGGAGCGCATCCACGACACCGTACGCGGTATTGCTCGACAAGAACCCGAAGAACCCGACCCACGTCGCGCCGATCACCGTGACCACCGCAAGACCGATGAGCGCAGGGAGGCGTCTGCGGTGGCGTTCGAGGCGCTCGATCTGTCGGATGAGTGGTTCCATCGTCCTACCTGTCGAACCGGACACTGCCACGGGGGTTCCAACCACGGACCGGATCATGGTGCTGGTGCGTTCCGCCGGTACCATTGGCGGTGAAATCGAGCTTAGGTACCGACTTCAGATAGGCGATGGACTCCGGTGGGCCGCAACGACAAGCATCTCTATGACGAGACTGATCTCGATGGCTGGGATCCAGTGGACCAACTCGGTTCGCCCGGCCAGTACCCCTTCACCCGCGGTCCGTACCCATCCATGTATGTGGGACACCTGTGGACGATGCGCCAGTACGCCGGGTTCGGGGATGCCGAAGCAACCAACGGACGGTTCAAGTCGCTCCTGAATGCCGGGCAGTCGGGACTCTCCGTGGCGTTCGATCTCCCGACCCAGATGGGTCTTGACTCGGACGCTGAACTCGCACGAGGTGAGGTGGGGAAGGTGGGTGTTGCGATCGACACGGTCGACGACATGCGCCGGTTGTTCGATGGCATCCCTTTGGGGGAGGTGTCGACCTCAATGACGATCAACTCGACAGCTGCTGTGTTGTTGCTGATGTATCAGATCGTCGCTGAGGAGCAGGGGGTTGACGCAACAACGCTGCGTGGGACGATCCAGAACGACATCCTCAAGGAGTACATCGCGAGGGGAACGTTCATCTTCCCCGCAGCCCCCTCCCTGCGTATCACGACCGACATCTTCTCCTACTGTGCTGCCGAGATCCCCAACTGGAACACCATCTCGATCTCCGGCTATCACATCCGTGAGGCAGGCTCCACGGCCGCCCAGGAAGTGGCGTTCACGGTTGCCAACGGCCTCGCCTATGTCCAGGCGGCGGTCGATGCCGGGATCGACATCGACGCGCTCGGTCCACGGCTGTCATTTTTCTGGAACTCCCACAACGGCCTCTTCGAGGAGGTCGCGAAGTTCCGTGCAGCACGCAGGCTCTGGGCACGGCTCATGCGTGACCGGATGGGTGCCGCGGATCCTGCATCGTGGAGGATGCGGTTCCACACCCAGACCGCTGGGTCATCGCTGACGGCTCAACAACCCCTCAACAACGTTGTTAGGACGGCGTATCAAGGGCTTGCTGGCGTTCTTGGCGGTACCCAGTCGCTCCACACCAACTCCTTCGACGAGGCCCTCGGTCTCCCCACGAATGAGGCCGCCCTCCTCGCCCTGCGGACCCAGCAGGTCCTCGCCCATGAAACCGGCGTCCCCAACACGGTTGACCCCCTTGCCGGGAGCTACTACGTCGAATCCCTCACCGATCAGATCGAGGCGGATGCCGTGGCGTTGATCGAGAGGATTGACGCAATCGGGGGAGCGGTTGCCGCCATCGAGGAGGGGTTCCAGCAGTCCGAGATCGAGACGGCCGCCTATGAACTGGCTCGTGGCATTGATGCAGGAACGACCGTCGTGGTGGGGGTCAATCGCTTCGTTGACCACGACGACGCCGAACCCGACGTGCTCCAGATCTCGGATGAGCTTGAAGCCAACCAGGTGACGAGACTTGAGAGGTGGCGTGCGGACCGGAACACACCGGCGGTGACCGCAGCGCTGTCGGATGTGACGACGGCGGCAGGGGGGACGACGAACCTCCTGTATCCGATCAAGGCAGCCCTCCTGGCCGGCGCAACCATCGGTGAGATCACCACAAGTCTGCTGCCTGTCTTTGGTCGCTACCGTCCCGCAAATCAGACCTTTGGAGTATGAGAGATGTTCAAGTCAGAAATGCCGATTCGTGTTCTCGTCATGGGTGGTGGGCCCGGTGGACAGGCCGCAGCAACCACCGCAGCACGGTTCGGTGCCCACGTCACCCTCGTCGAGGATCAGATCGTCGGGGGTGCCGCCCATCTGTGGGATTGCATCCCGTCAAAAGCCATGGCGTCGAGCTCGATCCGCATGCGGTCGATCCGCAACGCCGAAGCGTTCGGGATCGCTGCCCCTGGGACCGCTGAGGTCGACATGGCGTTGCTCTCTGAGCGCGCCACCCGCATTGCCGACACGCTCTCGGCTTCGATGACGGCGATGCTCGACTCCCAAGGGGTCAACATCGTCCGTGGCAGGGGTCGGTTCACAGGGCCCAACACGGCGGTCGCCACGGGGGAGTCCGGCGACGTCGTCATCGAGTTCGACCGCGCGGTCATCGCCACAGGCTCCCGGCCCCGGATCCCCGGATGGGCCACCATTGACGGTGAGCGGGTCATCACCACCCGCGAGGCGTACCACCTCCCGGAGCTTCCGACCCGAATCATCATTGTCGGGTCCGGTGTCACGGGGGTCGAGATGACGCACATCTTCTCCTCACTCGGTTCTGAGGTGGCGCTCCTCGTGAGCCGTCACCATGTGCTGCCCCATCGTGACGCCGAGGTTGCGGCCGTGCTTGAGGAGGATTTCCTTCATCGGGGGGTTGAGCTCCAGAAAGGGGCTCGGGCCACGGCGGTCACCCGGGAAGGGGGGACCGTCTCGGTTGCGACCGAGGACGGGCGGCTGGTGTCGGGCAGCCATGTCCTGCTTGCGGTTGGGTCAGTACCAAACAGTGAGGATCTCGGCTTGGAGGAGGTGGGGGTCGAACACTCCCATGGGTTCATCTCGGTTGACGAGTATCAACAAACCTCCGTCCCGCACATCTACGCCGCAGGTGACGTGACCGGTCAGATGCTGTTGTCGTCGGTTGCGACCATGCAGGGAACGAAGATCGCTCGACACCTCCTTGGGCATGAGATCACCCCGATCGACTACCGCAAGGTTGCCCAGGGCATCTTCACCGAACCCGAGATCGCCTCGGTCGGACTTGAGGAGGTCGATGCCGCAGCCGAGGGCCGCAAGGTGCGGATCACCAAGGTTCCCCTCGCCCCCAACGCCCGTGCGATCATCCAGAGCGACACGAAAGGCTTCATCAAAGTGGTCTCTGATCCTGCGACACGGATCGTGCTCGGCGGGACGGTCGTGGGTCACCGTGCATCAGAACTCATTGCACCAATCGCCCTCGCCACCACCGTACGGCTCCATGTCGACGCCCTGGTGGAGACGCTGATGGTGCACCCCTCCCTCTCCGAGTCGATTGGTGAGGCGGCCGAGTAGAACGTCTTGGCGGAGCGCTACCTGATCAGCATGAGGATCGCGCCAGCCGAAACGGTGTCACCGACCTGGATCTTGAGGTCGACGATCTCCCCGCTGACGGGTGCTTTGATCTCGTTCTCCATCTTCATGGCTTCGAGGACACAGACGGCGTCACCCTCGTCAACGTGCTCGCCGGCTTTCTGATGGATCTTGACGATGGTGCCCTGCATGGGAGCGATCACGACACCCTCCCCCTCGCTTGACCCGGTTCGTTGGGAGAGCTTGGGTGCCTTGCGACGCGGGGCGACCCGGGCCCCCGAACCCGGCGCCGTCAACACCTTGGCCCAGTACTTGACCGTGAAGCGTCGTCCACCGACCTCGACGGTCATGTGTCGTTCCGACAACTCCTCGTCCTCTGGCAGTGATGGGGCGGTCTTGCGTTGAACCTTCGAGAAATCCATTGAGTCCTCGACCAGGCGGGTGCTGACGTCACCACTGAGGAACGCTGGATGGTCGAGAATCATGAGATGGGCGCCGATGGTGGTGTCCACCCCTGCGATCTCGAACTCCGACAGTGCCCGACGCGCCCGACGGATGGCTTCGTCCCGGTCCCGGCCGCTGACGATGAGCTTTGCGATCATGTTGTCGTAGTACTGCGAGATCGTCGACCCCTGGACAACACCGGAGTCAACCCGAACGCCGGGTCCTGCTGGCTCGCGGTACCTGACAAGAACGCCCGGGTTCGGCATGAAGTCTCGGGAGGGGTCCTCTGCGTTGATCCGGAACTCGATGGTGTGCCCGACCGGGGTTGGGGTCCCGCTCTCGGTGAGGGGTTCCCCCATGGCGACCCTGATCTGTTCCACGACGAGGTCAACTCCGAACACCTCCTCTGAGACCGTGTGCTCAACCTGGATGCGGGTGTTCATCTCGAGGAAGTAGAAGTTCCCCTCCGACTCGAGGAACTCGACGGTGCCTGCCGACTGGTACCCCGCCGCACGGCCAAGGGCGAGGGCGAGGCTTCCGAGTCGTTCCCGTTGTTCAGGGGTGAACCCGGGGGCAGGAGCCTCCTCGACCAGTTTCTGGTGGCGCCGCTGGAGGGAGCAGTCGCGTTCGCCGTAGAAAACGCCGTTGCCATGGGAGTCGAAGAGCACCTGGGCTTCAATGTGGCGGGGGTTGTCGAGATACCGTTCGAGGTAGACCGCAGGGTTCCCGAACCACGCCTGTGCCTCCCGACCAGCTGACTCAAACGCCGACTCGATGTCGTCGAGGGACCGCACGACCCTCAGCCCGCGACCGCCACCACCGGCGGACGCCTTGATCGCGAGGGGGAGGCCGTGCTGGTCAGCAAACGCCCTGATCTCGGCAGCACTCGTGAGTGGCTCGGTGGTCCCGGGAACACACGGAACCTTCGCTGTCTCTGCTGCAATGCGTGACTCGATTTTGTCGCCCATCATCGCGATGGCACTTGGGGGTGGGCCGATCCAGATCAGGCCGGCATCGATGACGGCTTGTGCAAAGGCTGCGTTCTCGGCGAGGAAGCCGTATCCGGGGTGGATCGCCGATGCGCGCGACTCTTTGGCCACCTCAAGGATTCGTGCGATCTTGAGGTACGACTCAGACGCCGGGGCCGCCCCGACGTTCCACGCTTCATCCGCCATGGAGGTATGGACCGCATCACGATCAAGCTCGGAGTAGATGGCGATGGTTCGCAGGCCGAGGTCTCGCGCGGCCCTGATGATGCGAACGGCGATCTCGCCCCGGTTTGCAATGAGGATGGATTCCACTGTCTGCATACTAAATACCCCGCGGCACTCGTGGACGACCGGTCACAGCGGGATGTTCCCGTGCTTTTTCGGGGGTACCGCCTTGCGCTTGTTGCGGAGCATCGCCAGCGTGCGGATGAGGCGGGCCCTGGTCTCGCGAGGTTCGATCACGTCGTCGACCAGGCCGCGTTCGGCAGCTACGTACGGATTGTTGAACTGCGTCTCGTACTCAGAAACGAGTTGGTCCCGTGTCGCGTCGGGATCGGCTGCGTCCGCGAGTTCGCGGCGGTAGATCACGTTGACGGCACCCTGGGCACCCATGACGGCGATCTCAGCCGAGGGCCATGCAAACACGAAGTCGGCACCGACCGCCCGGGAGTTCATCACCAGATACGCGCCACCGTACGACTTGCGGAGAATGACCGTGACCGCGGGAACAGTCGCTTCGGAGAACGCGTACAGCAGCTTGGCGCCGTGGCGGATGATCCCCTGGTGCTCCTGGTCAACCCCCGGGAGGAACCCTGGTACGTCCACGAGGGTGATCAGCGGGATGTTGAACGCATCACAGAACCGTACAAAGCGTGCGCCCTTCACCGAGGCGTCGATGTCGAGGGTGCCAGCAAGGACGGCTGGCTGATTGGCGATGATCCCAACCGTGTACCCGTCGAGCCTGGCGAACCCGACGACGATGTTGCCCGCCCAGTGCTCGTGCACCTCATAGAACTCCCCATCGTCGACGATGCTCTCGATGACGTCGATGACGTTGTACGGCTGGTTGGCGGCGTCGGGGATGATCGTGGTCAGGAGTTCGTCTGCACGATCAGGTGAATCGGTCGGTGTGAAGAACGGCGCCACCTCCATGTTGTTCGACGGGAGCATCGAGAGCAGGAACCGAACCTCCTCCATCGCCTCCCGGTCGTCGCCGACGACGAAATGGGTGACGCCGGATTTGGAGGCGTGGGTGTGGGCGCCGCCGAGTTGATCCATCGACACCTCCTCCCCCGTCACCGTCTTGATCACGTCCGGTCCCGTGATGAACAGATGGGAGGTGCCTTCGACCTGAAAGATGAAGTCCGTGAGTGCTGGGGAGTACACCGCCCCTCCGGCGCATGGTCCCATGATGACCGAGATCTGTGGGATCACCCCCGAGGCGCGTACGTTGCGCTCAAAGATGCGCCCATACCCGTCGAGGCCGACGACCCCTTCCTGGATGCGGGCACCCCCGGAGTCCTTGAGACCGATCACGGGTGTGCCGGTCTCCATGGCGAGATCAAGGATCTTGCAGATCTTGTCCGCGACCACCTCACCGAGCGATCCACCAAAGCGGGTGAAATCCTCGGCAAAGACCATGACGGTGCGCCCATCGATGGTCCCCCAACCCGTGACGACGGCGTCGCCAAGTGGCCGTTTCGCCTCGATGCCGAAGCCCTGGGATTTGTGGCGTACGAACGGGTCGATCTCCTGGAAGGACCCCTCGTCGAGGAGTAACTCGATCCGCTCTCGCGCGGTCAGTTTCCCCGCGTCGTGTTGTCGGTCGACAGCGCGCTGGTTGTCAGGCTTCGTGGATTGCTCACGAAGCTCCCTGAGCTTCTCAATACGTTGTTCGGTGCTCACCGGTCCTCCCGGTAGGCTCAAGTGCGGTTCCGTGACTTCGACTCATCTGGATCGGATATGGCTACACACTACGACATCGTGCGTCTCACGGAGGTCGAATCCACCCAGGATGAGGCGTCGCGTCGATTTGACACCACAGGTGTTCCCACGCTCGTGGTGGCCGATCGGCAGCGTACCGGTCGGGGGAGACAAGGCCGCACGTGGGCACAAGCGGACCAGGCGCTGTTCTCCTCCCTCTCGTTCGACATCGCCTGGAACCATGAACACCGCACGTTGGTCCCGCTCATCACCGGTGTGGTACTCAGTGACGCCATGTTCGCCGTCAGTGGACGGCACCCCTCCCTCAAGTGGCCAAACGACGTCCTCATCGGAGCGGAGAAAGTCGCAGGGATCCTCGTCGAACTCACCGGGGATCGGATGACGGTGGGGTGTGGGGTCAATCTGTGGTGGTCGAACCCGGTGGAGGGTGCCACCAGTTTGTTTGATCAGGAGGTTTCCTCCGACGTCGTTGACGACCTCGCGCAACGATGGTCGTCGCAGCTCCTCGCAGAGCTCACGAGGCCATCGGGGGACTGGTGCAAGGAGCGTTACCTGGAGCGCTCGGTGACGATCGGACACGCGGTGGCCTGGGAGGAGGGCGCCGGAACGGCGACGGGGTTGACGGACTCGGGGGCGCTCATCGTCTCCACGGACCACGGTGACGTGACCCTCCACGCGGGTGAGGTCCACATGCACGCTCCCCGCTAGCCTGTGACCCGTTCACAAGGAGCAACATTTTGGCCGTTCAGACTGGTGAAGGTGTCGTCGACATCATTTTTCACTCGACCAGTATTGCTGCTGGACCGCGGACGCTCAGTGGCTACATCTCACGCCCTGATGAGCAGGGGGAGTGGCCGACGGTCCTGATCTTCGGACCCGAGCCCACCCCAACGAGCACGATCAAGGACCTCTGTCGGGTCCTGGCGCGACACGGGATTGCAGCTCTCGCCCCTGATCTGACCGAGTCGCGGGAGCGGAATCTCTCGATCTCCCGCGCTGTGGCGTCGTACCTCGCCAACCCAGCCGGTCACTGGTCAAACGCCCAGTTGGGGTTTGGCGTCGTTTGTTTCGGCGGGGGTCTCACCGATCTCGCCGGCCTGGTCGGAGCCGATGATCGCGTTGGCGCCGTTGCGGTGGTGGCATCGACCGTCGACGCTGAGGCGGCGGACACGATCGCAAAGGCTGAAGTTCCCGGTCTCGTGATCATCTCCCGTGGTGATGAGTCCGTGGACGTGGATGCATCGGTCGAGACGAGGGAGTCCATGGAACACACGACGTTTGTCGTGTACGCAACCGGCGACACCGGGTTCTGGGACGCAGCGTCGGAGGGGTACAACGTCAAGCGGTACGAGGACACCATCGATCGTCTTGTGGGGTTCTTCTCCGAACATCTGCCCGAAAGACACTGATGCCCAAGTCGGTTGTCACCGGAGGGGCCGGATTCATCGGCTCGAATCTGGTTGACCTCCTCGTCGATGAGGGCCACGAGATTCTCGTCCTTGACGATCTCTCCTCGGGGTCGATCGCAAACCTCAAGGGGGCGCGCAGCCGCGGTGAGGTGACCCTTCACCAGATCGATGTTGCGAGCAACGAGGTTGTTGACCTGGTCCGGGCGTTCCGGCCCGAGAACGTGTTTCATCTCGCTGCCCAGATCGATGTCCGTCACTCGGTCGCGGACCCCGTCATGGATGCGCGAACCAACGTGCTCGGTACCGTGAATCTGCTTGAGGCGGCCCGCCACGGAAACGTCGAGCGGTTTGTGTTCGCCTCATCGGGAGGAGCGACGTTCGGGGACACGTTCAATATCCCGACTCCCGAGAGCCAGGAGCGGAAACCCCAGTCGCCGTATGGGGTGTCCAAGAGCGTCGCTGACCAGTACCTGGCGTACTACGAGCGAACCTACGGTCTGGACTACGTCTCGCTCGGGTTTGCGAACGTGTACGGTCCGAGACAGGACCCCCATGGCGAGGCAGGGGTCGTCGGCATCTTCATCGGGTCTCTGCTCGCCCACAAGGCGCCGACGATCTTTGGTGACGGACTCCAGACCCGGGACTTTGTCTTCGTCGAGGATGTCGCCGACGCCATGCTGCGTGCCTCCCGCATCGGCGGTTCGCGGTATCTCAACATCGGAACGGGGGTTGAGACGTCAATCCTCAAACTGTATGACGTCGTCACTGGGGCAACCGGGATCGACGTGGCCCCCGTCATGGCTGCCCCCAAGCGAGGTGAGCAGCTTCGTTCGTGTCTCGATGCAACCGCAGCCCGATCCCACCTCGGCTGGGAACCCTGGACGAGTCTCGAAGACGGTATCGCCAAGACCGTGGAGTGGGCACGGACCCTGCGGTAGGGCGCGACAACTGGTCAGGGACCGTTCCCCGGTTCTCACGCTCCCGAGACATGATCGGGCCAGTCATCTTTCAGGAGCCGTGAAAGGGCGCGGTCCGCGAGAACCCTGCCACCGGTTTGGCAGGTGGGGCAGTAGTTGGTCTCACGTTTGCCCGCCACGATCCGTTCGACCCTCGTGCCACAAACGGGACATGGTTCACCAAACTTTCCGTGAACCGCCATCTCCGGGTGAAACGCGGTGACCTTGGTGGGGAACCCATCCCCCGTCTCCTCGATCCGTTTCTGGGTCCAGTGAGCAAGTACCGTCCTGGCAGCGTCGAACAGGCGGTCGAGTTCCTCCTCCGAAAGGTTGGTGCTCAACTGGGTGGGGGAGAGCCTGGCAGCGTGGAGGATCTCGTCAGCGAACGCCCCACCGATTCCTGAGAGTTGCTGCGGATCGGTGAGCGCCCGTTTGAGCGTCCGGGAGCGGCCCACCAGGGCCTCCCGGAACTGGGCAGCGGTTGCCTCAGCGATCTCAAGGCCGCCCGGATCCGCCGATGCCAGGTCGTTGCTGTGGAGCACCGACAGGGATGCACGACGTTTCGTGCCGGCTTCGGTGAGCAGGAGCGACCCGGTTGAAAAATCGAAAGAGGCGAGACCGCCGCGTTTGGGGATCGGCTTGGCGTACTCCGCCCAGGCGAACCGACCGGCCACCATCAGGTGGATGATCACGTGGAGATCATGGTCAAGATCGATCGAGATACGTTTGCCGATCCTGTGGACCCCTTGGACGGCCGAGCCAAACGTTGCGTCGATCGGTGGATCCACGGTGCGAAGAAGTGAGAACGACGCCACCCGGATGGTGGTGAGGGTTGCCCCGACGATCCGCGATTCCAAGGCGTGGAGGTACGCCTCGATCTCGGGGAGTTCAGGCATGACTCATCGGAAGAGATCCTCGGACGGGGGACGGATCAGGTCGGCAACACGACCGTTGCCGGGGAAGTTGAGTCCACGGACCAGCGCCACCGGGACTCCCGTCGCTTTCCCCATGACGAGATCGGCAGCACCTGCGATCTCGTCAACCACCGCCACCTCGGTGACCGCAAGCACGTTGCCGTACGCATCGGTGGTGCCCCGCAGGTCAAGGATCGATGGGAGTCCTGAGATACCGATGGCGACATCGGTGAGCCCGCGCCGCCACGGCCGGCCGAAGGTATCGGTGATGATGACGCCGAGGGACCGGTTGGTGGCTCGCTCGATGAGCGTCCTGATCCGATGCGCCGACCGGTCGGGGTCAACCGGGAGCAGAACAGCGTACCCCTGTTCCACGTTGGAACGGTCGACCGCTGCGTTCGCACAGATGAACCCATGTCTGGTCTGGGCGATGACGAGATCGCCGCGGCGGCGCAGAATCCGGACCGATTCCTCCTCGACGAGCCGCCGGTACGTCTCCTCATCGGGGAGTTCCCGCGTCTGTCCCTCGGCCTTGGAAACGATCTTGTGGGTGACGACGACGATGTCGCGGTCCTCAAACCCGATGCCGCCCTCGGTGGCGGCCGCAACGATCATGCCCGCGATGTCATCGCCTTGTGACACGTCACCGATCCCGGTGATGGGGAAGACGGTGAACGGGGTGGGAGTGCTTGTCATCTCGTCATGTGCTCCATGAGCGTTGCGGCAAAGCGCGGGCCGTTGTCGGGGTCGAGCCAGGTGTTAGTGGCGACGACGTCAACCCCATGGTTTCCACCGAGGGCGACGTCTGCATGGTCACTTGCATCGATGAAGAGCACGTCAATGAGACCCACGTACGCATCCAGGACGCCTTGCGTCCCCGGAGCGAGCCCGATGCCTGCCATCACCGCATCCGCAGGACCTTTCACCGGTTTGCCGCCGATGAGCGGGCTCACCGCGGCCACCCGCGGGTGCTCCCTGACTCGTTCCGCAATCGGATCGATGGCGAGAATCGGCCAGATCGACAGGGGTGGGTTCGATGGAGCGATGACGAGGAGGTCGGAGGTCTCGATGGCTTCGAGCACCCCGGGAGCTGGAACGGCGTCGGCCGCTCCGTGGTAGGCGACGGCGGTGACGGGATCGGTGTGTCTCCGGTCGACGAAGTAGGTCTGGAACTCGAGCCAGGAGCCGTCCTCGATCTGGATGTGGGTCCCGATCGGGTCGTCGCTTGCTGGCAACAGCGTCAGGTCGTGGAGTCCGAATCGTTGCGCGAGGTCCGCCGTGATGCTCGACAGCGGCTCACCTTGGGCCAGTCGTGACGTGCGGAGAGCGCACAGGGCGAGGTCTTTGTCCCCCAACGCCATGGAGGTGTCGACGCCAAGGGTGCGCATCTCCTCCATGACCGAAAACGTGTCGTCTGCTCGTCCCCACCCGTGTGGTCCGACGGTGCCGGAGAGGGTGTAGAGCACCGTGTCAGGGTCAGCGGCGATGTGGACACCGTACCGTTCCGTGTTGTCCCCGACGTTGACGACAACGGTGAGTTGGCCAGGTTCGAGGGTCGATCGGAGCGCTCGAGCCATCCTGGCTCCACCGACTCCGCCTGCGAGCAGGGTCACCCGAAGATTGAAGTAACGCCCGTTCGACTCCAGAATACACCCCACATGTCCATGACATCCCCACGCCAAGCTTCGGTCGCGACCATTGTGCTTGCTACCCCCCATGGTGGGATGGAGGCAACGCTCAACGCTCTCGAATCGCAAGTCTACGAGCAGGTGGGGGTCGTCGTGGTGGGGAATCCGGACGCGCTGGCAGACCCAGACGCCCTCAACGATGCGGTGGTTGCAGAGCGCAGGGTGGTGCAGCGAGCAACGATCGCTGAGGTCCTGGCGTCGTTGCCACCCGCGGTGACCCACGTGTGGTTTGTTCGGGAAGGTGCCATCCCACGGCCGGACACCCTCTCACTCCTCGTCATCGACATGGAGCGCACCGACGCATCCATCGCTGGCTCCAAGATCGTTGGCGAAGCCGACGCCCTTGAGTCGGTCGGTCTCGTGACCGACGTCTTTTGTGTCCCCTACTCGGGTCTCGACAGCACGGAACGTGACCAGGGTCAGTACGACGTCGTCCGGGATGTGGCGGCGGTCGCAGGTGTTTCCATGCTGGTTCGGAGGGATCTCCTCGGGGGCCTTGGAGGGGTCGATCCCCAGCTTGAACGCTTCGAAGCTGCCATCGATCTCGCTCAGCGCGCCAGACTCAAGGGTGCTAGGGTGATCGTCAGTCCCGCGTCGACTGTTGAGTACCAGGAACCGCTCCGAAGTGGGAAGCGGTGGAGGACCGAGGCATCCCGCATCCGCTCGATGCTCAAGGTCTACACCCCCCTCACCTTGCTGTGGACCATCCCCGTTGACTTCCTCATCGGCCTCCTTGAAGCATTCGTCTTCATGTTCCTTGGTCGGTGGTTCTTCTTTGATCTTGCAAAAGCGTGGGGATGGAACGTCGTCAACCTTCCCTCGACGCTGTCAGCGCGCCGGGTGGCACGCAAGGGGAGTGTGGCTGGCGATGCTGAACTGTTCCGGTTCCAGCGGCGCGGCAGTGTCAAGATGACGCGGCTGGTGCAAGCCGTCGCAGAGGCGTTGCGCAGGCGCCTACCAGGGGACGATCGGCTGTCCGTCGAGTCCATCGGCAACGACATCACCCAGCCCGCGTTCGTTGTCGGTGCCCTTGCGGTGATCTTCGTCATGCTCTCCAGTCGGAACATCTGGTCCGATGGGCTCCCATCGGTCGGGTTCACGCTCCCGTTCCCCTCGAACGGTTGGGACGTCCTTGCGGCGTACGCCGGTGGATGGAACCCCGCCGGTCTCGGCAGCCCAACGACGCTGCGACCCCTCCTCGCACTGGTGGGAATCGCCAAGATCGTGACCCTCCACGCATCGGTCCTGTCCGAGTACCTCCTCACGGCAGGGTCCATGCTCGCCGGTCTGTGGGGAATGACGAGGCTGCTGCGAACCTGGTCGATCCCAGCAGCCCCCGCGCTCATCGGTGGTCTTGTCTATGTGGCCGGGCCCACCGCACAGGGGATCGGCAACAACACCTTCATCGGAACGTCGATCGCTCTTGGCATCCTTCCCTGGGTGTTCCGCCTGTGTCTCGCCCGAGTGAAACCGGGGTTCTGGTCAGCGGCAACACGGGTTGCAGGCGTGAGTCTTGTCGTTGCCGTCCTGGCTGGGTTCTCACCATTGTTCCTGCTCGTCGTGGCACCGGCAGTGTTCCTCTACGCCCTGTTCACCTGGAACGACGAGGCTGCGTGGCACGGCGTGGTCCTGGCACTGGTCGGAACCGCCGTAGCCGGCCTGCTGCTCTCACCATGGATCTGGTCGGTCAACCTCATCGGAGTTGCCCGTCAGGGGTACGCGTTCTGGAACATCTCCCCCGTCCTCGGTGTGGCTGCGGCCGTCGTGGCAGTCGCAGCAATCGGAGCAGGACGAAAAGGGCTCGGTGTCGTCGCAGGATGGGGGGCGCTGCTGGCCTCCCTCGGGTTCCTCGGTTCCCGCTCGGGAGCCCTTGGGTGGGGGGTTGAAGCAGGGTCGGTGTCACTGGCGATGGCGGGGTTCGGGATCGCAATCGTCATCGCTGTGGTGACCGAGGGGGTGTTGCGTCAAGGTATTGGTGTTCCCCGGCGTGTGATCCTCGCCGTGGGTTCGGTGGGTGCGATCCTTCTCGTTGTTGGCTCCCTCCCCATCATTCTGGGTGGGCGGGCCGGACTGCCGGGTGATGTCTACGTTGACGCACTCGGGTTCACCCAGGCACGGGAAGGGCAGGCAGAGCGCACCCGGGTGTTGCTCGTCGGACGGCCCGATCTCCTGCCAGGGGACAGCCGCACCGTTGAGGGTGGTTCGTACCGTGTCGTATCAGCAACGGGACCCGATCTCGGAGAGGCACGTCTATCTGCCCCGTTGCCGTTCGACGATCTGTTGGCTGAAAAACTCGAGGAGATCATCACGGGTCAGACACGGCGTGCGGGTGGAGAACTCGCAACGTTCGGTATTCAGTGGATCGTCGTCATGGGGGACAGCGATGGGCTTGATGCGGATGAGTCGGCGGTGGCGTGGCGAACCGTGTTTGCGGGCCAACTCGACCTTCTCCCGATCTCATCGGGGACCGGGTACGCGACGTTCGTTGCTGATGTGACCCCGGTGGGTCGGGCCCTGACCACTGATCAGGCGTCGTGGGAGCGGGACGGGTGGACGTACCGCGGTGAACCGGTCGAAGCCGGTCAGGTCTTCATCGCAGAGAACCCCGACACCGGCTGGGGTCCTGCACCCCGGGAGACGGTCGGAGCGATGAACGTTGTTGCGGCGTCTGAGGGTGTTGCGACGTACACGCCCGATGGCGGTCGTCGGATCCAGGCCATGCTGTCACTCGCCGGGGTGGTGCTCCTGGTGGGGGTGGTGGCAGTGGGGAGGCGGTTGCGATGAGACGGATTCTGTTGCTGGTCCTTGCCACGGTCGTGGGGCTTGTTGGCATCGTTCAGGTCGCCCCTGTCGATGCGCCGGCCCCCGATTTTGGTGATCTCGACATCACCGAGGGTGATGGGGTCGTGGCTAGCCCCAGCGTCTGGTACTGCCCGTGGGTCGAGGCCGGCGACATTGCTGACACCAACCTGATGGTCGCGTCCGATGTCGACGCCGATGTGAGCGTCACCCTGCTTGACCCCATCTCGAACACCGAGCCGGTGGAGTTCACCTTTGACGTGGTTGGTCCGGGAGCGGCGAGCATCGATGCTGGCAGCATCGTGCGCCGGGGTGAGTCGCCAGCAACGGTCGAGATCAGTGACGGGCCGGCAGCCGTCGGAACACTCCAACGAGCCGATGGGTTCGTCTCAGGTGACCGGTGTGTCGTCTCGGTCCCGAAGGTCTGGTACCTCACCGGAGGTGCCACCAAGACCGGAACCTTCACCGAGATCCGGCTCTTCAACCCGTTCGCCGACCACGCAGAAGTCACGGTGACCGCGTACTCCGAGTTTGGCCTCGACCTCATTGCCGACCTGCAGGACATCAGCGTCGCAGGGAGATCCTGGACAACGATCGATCTTGAGCCGTTCCTCCCGTTCCGCGACGAACTGGCGTTCACCATCGAGACGACGGCCGGTCTCGTGATTCCGGCGTTGATTCGCACCGATGCCGCTGGTGAGGCGATGTGGCTTGGTATGGCGCCATCCGAGACCTGGGACTTCCCGATTGCAACGGCGGGGGGTCTCGAACCGTTCATTTCGGTCATGGCGGTGGGGGATGATGATGTGACGGTGACCGTGGACATCGTGACGGAGGCCGGCACGATTGTTGGGGCCAGAGAGGTCGTCGTGGGTGCATCCACGCCGGCGTTGATCCCGCTGTCCGACATCGCTGCGCCACCTTACGGGGCACGGGTCAGGGCTTCGGGGCTGATCGCCGCCTCCCTCTTTGCGGCCGTACCGGAGATTCAGGAGGATGTTGAAGGGTTGGAGGAGGATGGCGACGAGACCGTGACCACCACCCCGTCCGACGATCCCGATGCCGTGTCGCTCTTTGACGAAACAACGTTTGTGCGCGGTCTGGCAGGTATGGCCGGCCTGCGCTCTGGGGCGTCGAAGTGGATCGTGCCGCTCGACACACTCCTTGACTCACTGACGACAGTGTGGATCATGAACCCGGGCGACCAGCCCGCCAGTGTCACGGTGGTCACCCTGTCGGAAGGGGAGGTGACCCCCGTGGTCATCACGGTTGAACCGGGGACCATCCAGGCGTTCCCCATTGATGTGGGGATCGGGATCTACGGTCTGTCGATCGAAGCGGATACCCCGGTATCGGTGGCGTGGGAGATCGCAGGAGATCGTGGGGTCGCGCTCTCGGCGGGGGTTGGTGGGGAATGAGCCAGACCGTGATCGCTGTGGCGGTGATCGCCGCTGCTCTTGGTGTGGCGTTCGTTGCCACCAAACTACACCGACCCATGCACCCCACGATTGTGGTGGGAGACCTCGGTGATCGGCCAGGAGTCGTGTTGTTCTCCTCAACGGACTGCAAGACCTGCAAGGAGACGATCGCCCGGCTGAAGGCGCTCTCGATGCCGTTCCGGGAGGTCACCTACGAACTCGAATCACACCGCTTCGAGGAGTGGGACGTGGTTGCGGTCCCTCTCACGGTGTTCATCAATGCTGACTCACTGCCGGTTGCCGTCTTCACCGGCGTCCCCTCCAAACGAACCCTCACCGCGGCTGCTGGCCTCGCTGGCGTTGTTCCAACCACGCCGTGAGGAGGTGCTTGGTGTCGGACCGTCCCGTGTCTAGGTTGCGGTGTTCATGATGCCCACCTGTATCCGCTGTCAGGGGAGAGCCACGACCGTGCTGACCTATCACCACGCCGACGCAGCAGCGTTCCTTGATGATGTTGCAGGACACGAGAAAGGGTACGACGGCATTCTGTTGTGTGACCTGCACGCAACCCGGTTCTCGGCACCACGGGGGTGGACCACGACGGATCGTCGGTGGCGCTCGACGTCAACAGCGAACGGTGCGTCCTGATGTCGATTGATCGCGACGTGCTTGACGCCGTACGGGAGATGGGTGAACCGGAACTCCGTCGTCTTCTCATGCTGGCTCGAGCCCGCCTCGAAGAACGCGGGCACACGTTTCCCAACGTCGGACCCGATGTCAGGATCCGCAAGCAGATGGTCAGGTGCGGCAAGGAGTCGTGTACGAAGTGCCCGCACGGCCCGTACGTGTACGCCTACTGGACCGAGGACGGCAAACAGCGTTCGAAGTATCTCGGTCGGGATGTCGACATGCCAGAGACCGTGGAATCCTCGGAGTAACCGATCGGTTCTGTCATACTGTGATGCCTCCGTCAGGAGGCGCGTCGTAGGGCTGCGACGAGGACATTGGAGGGCATGTGGCACACGCATCTGATAGTGGTTTGACCTGTATGTCATGCGGTCAGAACTCGGTCATTGAGATCGAGATGAAGCTCCCCGACGGCACCGAGGTGGTGTTCTGCTCCTGCCATGTCTGTGAAGCTCGGTGGTGGGACAAAGAGGGGGAGACCGTCGACATCGATGGCATCATCGACCTCGTCAGCGACTGACGCAGGTCAGGATCAGTTGCTGGTTGGGTCAAGCACCTAATCTCGGCCCCGGGGCCTCCGGGCGGCCGCGGGGGGCCGGGGGGGGGCGGGGGGGGTGGCGGGGGCGGGGGGCGGGGG
>CAZULI010000011.1:0-10077 GCA_964621095.1 uncultured Acidimicrobiaceae bacterium
GGAATGGCGTTGGCGCACCCGATGGACGGCTAGGGAACCGACCCAACCGACGACTGGGGGGGCGATGAACACCTCCTGTGTCGACCGGCAGACTGCACAGGAGAGGTCAGTGTCGGCAACGTCGTGGGGGTGTGGCAGATCATCTTGCACGTGGAGGGTTACCTGGGAGCTTGTGGTACCTCGGGAGTGGACGGCGTCTTCGGTACCACCACCTACAACGCCACCAAGTCGTTTCAGTCGTACCTGGGTATCACATCCGACGGCAAAGTGGGTCCCCAAGCTTGGGGTAAGGCCGACGATCGGCTCGAGTACATCGACTTCCCGGGTGGCAAAGAGTTGATATACGACGCAAGGCGCAACAGCAACGAGATCGACTTCTATCGGCAAGACCCGACGTACAAGGTCAGCTGGCAGCCACCGCCCGCTGTTTGGTACAACACCGACCACTACGACACGTCGATAGACCAGTGCTGAGAGCTGTTTCGACGCGAGTAGCCAAGAACAACGATGAGTTGACGAGCTGGCAAAGGCTGGGTTGCTGAAATTGGCCATAAGATTCCGGACGGAGGCCTGATGTCCTTGTCCAGGAGGTTGCTGTTACGGGTGGTTCTGGTGGTCGGCGGGCTGGCGCTTCTTGCCGGAGCGTGTAGCCCGCCGTGGTCAACCAGTAATGAGGAGCAGAACCGTCCGCATCGGAACGAGGCTGACAATGCTGGTCCGGAGTCTGACAGCGGTACAGGATCGACTTCTTCCACCGATGCCCCGCCACTCGTAGGGCTGTCGGTGCGTCTCTCCGAAGAGGACGCCCTGTTCCTGCTACGCGCGCAGCAGACGTTGATCTCGCGTTGCATGGCCGACCGCGGGTTCTTGTACCGTGAGGCTGACATCCCGAACGATGCGCTGCAGGCACCGCCACTCCGATGGACACCGGTGTATCCAGAGGATGCGGCGACGGTGGGGTACGGGATTGATCCGACGTTGCCAGACACCCCTGACTTGGACATACCGCTGGGCAACGACGGTGGCGTCGATCCCAACGCGGTCTACCTCAGCACACTCGCACGCGACCAGGTACGGGCTTGGATGGAGGCCCTCAACGGTACCGAGGACAACAAGGTCGTCGTGGAAGGTGACAGCGAACCAGCGGGAGAGCAAGTATCCATGTTCACCGATGGATGCGTCGCACAGGTCGAGCGACAGCTCTATGGCGATCTTGGTGAGATGCTTCGAGTTGACCTCGTGATATCAGAGCTTTCGCGGGACCGCTACGAGAGAGTTGAAGTTGATCCACGAGTCGACGCCGCGAAAACTGCATGGCTGCGGTGTATGAGGGCAGAAGGCTTCGATGTGTCCGAACTGGACGACGGCTACTACCTGGCGCACGAGGCGCACGCATCCTTGCCCCGAGAAGAAGTACTCCAAGTAGAAATCGAAATTGCTACGCAAGATGCCGAGTGTGTCGTGGAGTCTCGTGTGAATGAGGTGGTGAACTCCGTGTATGCGGAAGCTGAGCAACTCCTGGCTGAGGAGAATGCGGGAGTTCTCGCCGGCATTCAGGAACTCCAAGAGAACGCAGTCGAGCGAGCGAAAAGCCTCCTCTACTCCGGCTGACCCAATGCGCTTCCTCAGGGCTCAGTCCGTAGGTGATCAAGGAAGGTAGGTTGACCCACATGCCCACGCTTCGCCCCACGGTGATGGTTCTCATCGCGCTGCTGGTCGCGGTTACCGCTTGCACGTCGACACTCGACGGCAACACTGCCGAGGAGCAGAACAATCAATCGGTGGCGTCCTCGAGTGCGGCGGATCCATCCGTGAACTCAGATGAAGATCCCGGTGTTGAACGGCCAGCAGAACTCCCGATTGCCGCGGCGATCACGGAAGTCGCTGGCTACACGGAGATTGATGTGCTCACAGCGGTGGACAACGCTCGAAACGACAGCATCATCACCTGTATGACTGCCCAAGGATGGGAGTTCGGGTACGCCGACCTACCAGCAACTGGACCTTCAACAGGGTCGGTGCTCTACTTCGGCAACCAGATCCAGTATTACCTGGATGAGATTGACTCAGCCGAGGCCGTTTCGGAGGGTGATCCAACCAATCAGCAGACAGAGTCAGCTGATCAATCCCGGGACTCGATGGCGTTCAGGCAGGATGAGTTCGACTGCATGGTTCAAGCCGAGAACGGCTTCCCGAACCCTCTCGTGCCGCTGTGGACGTGGATCGCTGAAGAGACCGCCGACCTCGACACCAGGGTGCGACAAGACAGCAGAATCGTTGTGGCGAGAGAGGCCAGCGAGACCTGCTTCGCAGCGTCAGGGTACGGATTCACGACATTTGGGGAGGCAGGGAATCACTTCGACGACCTTGGCGACCAGATATGGAGACGGTTCGCGAGTGGTGTCATCACGGGTGATACCGCGAGATCGGAACTGCTGCAGATCGCGGAGCAAATCGACGAGTTGGAAGGGTACGCGCTTGCATGTGACAGGGAGTTGGCAGCGGTTGAAGGGGAGGTTCGGGCCGAGTACGAGAAGGCGTACCTCGAGGCAAACGGAGATCGAATCGCCCTTCTCGCAGCAGACTACGCAGATCAACTGGCGATGTATCTCGAGTTCCTCCCGCCGCGAGCGGCTGGCTGAGGCTGGCGCGGCCAACCATTGACCATCGGCCAGTCACCCCACGGATCAGAAGGTTGGGGTTTGAGTCTCTCCGGGCTTGCTGGTGATGCTCAGTTGGGTTTGACGAAGTCGAACCCGATGTCGAGCTGGGGGGTGCTGTGGGTCAGCCAGCCCACGGAGATCAAGTCGACACCGGATGCTGCGATGTCGGCCACCGTTTCGAGGGTCACACCCCCGGACGCCTCGGTGGTGCAGCGCCCAGCCACCATCCGGACCGCCTCGGCGAGCTCGTCGGGGGTCATGTTGTCAAGCAACACGGTGTCGATGTCCGCGTTGAGTGCTTCCTCGAGCTGGGTGAGGGTGTCGACCTCGACCTCCACCGTCACCCCGTGCTCAACGCCGTCACGTGCAGCCTGGACCGCTCTGGTGATCGACCCGACCGCGGCGATGTGGTTGTCCTTGATGAGGACAGCATCACCGAGCCCCAAGCGGTGGTTCACGCCCCCACCACACCGAACGGCGTACTTCTGGAGGGCACGCAGGCCGGGAAGTGTCTTGCGGGTATCGGTGATCCGTGCATTCGTCCCAGCCACCCGCTCGACCATCTCGGCGGCCAACGTGGCGACACCGCACAAGTGGCCGAGGAGGTTGAGACACGTACGCTCTGCCGCGAGTAGGGACCGGGTCAACCCCGACACGACCGCCAGTCGGGTCCCGGCATCCACGGCCGTCCCATCGGCGACATCAAGCGTCACCTCGACCGCCGGATCAACAAGCGTGAACACCCTCGTCGCCTGCTCAAGACCCGCCACCGTCCCGGGTTTGCGGACAACGATGTGACCCGTTGATTTGTGCCAGGGTGGAATGGTCACCATTGATGTGATGTCACCTGCCCGGCCGAGATCCTCGTCCAGGGCACGACGGAGGAGATCCTCCACAGCCGGCCATGGCGGTGCGACGAGATCTGTCATGCGGCACCCCGCTCTGCATCTCTGAGAGGTACCCGCGCCTCAGGTTCGGGTGTGACGAGGGTGTGATGCTTCCACTCGGGCCGTGTCTCGGGATGATCCATGCGGTGATGTCCTCCCCGGCTCTCCGTGCGGTTGAGCGCCGCATTGGCCACAGCCGATGCCACCGCTGCGAGGTTGCGGCCAACCACACCACGCGCAAGGGTCGGCTCGAGCTCTGCGATCTCGGCGAGGGCACGGCGCAGCCCCTCCTCGGTGCGAATCAACCCGACGTCTCGCCACATCAACGCCCGGAGCTGGGCGATGGCGTCGGTGTTCTCAACGACCCCAACCTCCCTGGCGGATGCAGAAACCTCGATGACCCCGTGCTTTGTCACGCCGTTGCCCTCCCCAAGGATCGCTTCTGCCACCCGGTCGCCAAAGACGAGACCCTCAAGCAACGAGTTGCTCGCCAGCCGGTTGGCACCATGGAGACCCGTGGCCGAGACCTCACCCACCGCGTACAGACCCGGGAGGGAGGTACGGCCATCCTCGTCGACTTCGATACCGCCCATGTGATAGTGCGCTGCAGGCGAGACTGGGAGCCAGGTGTCTCGGGGGTCGATTTGAGCGTTGCGTGCCGTGGCAAACACGGTCGGGAACCGGTGTGGAATCGACTCGCCGAGACTGGTGGCATCGAGGTAGACCTCCTCGCCATCCCGGAGCCTCGTCCAGATCGCCCTGGCAACAACGTCCCGTGGCGCCAACTCGGCGTCGGGGTGTTCATCCACCATGAAACGATGACCATCACCGGTCCGCAGCACCGCCCCGGCACCCCGCAGTGCCTCGGTGAGCAGGGGCATCGGGTCGAGGGAGGACCGCAGCGCGGTCGGGTGGAACTGCACGAACTCGGGGTCACCGATGCGTGCCCCTGCCCGGATCGCCATCGCCAAGCCATCCCCGGTCGCCTCCGACGGGTTGGTCGTGGCGGCGTACACCCGTCCGATGCCGCCGGTCGCAAGCACGACAGCAGGGGCGGTGAGCACCTGCTGTGATCCATCGGGGGTGATCACGAGCACACCCGCAACCCGGTCGCCCCGGAAGACGAGGTCCACAGCCGACGTGTTCTCCCAGACCGTGATGTCGGCTCGTTGGCGTACCGCGGCACGGAGCGTCCGCATGAGCTCGGCACCTGTCGCGTCACCGTTGGCATGGACAATGCGGTCCCGTCCGTGGCCTGCCTCGCGCCCAAGGGTGAGTTCACCCTCGGCGGAACGGTCAAACCGGGCTCCAAGGTCCACGAGCCAGGAGATACGCTCCGACGCGTTCGCCGCAACCAGTGTCGCGACGTCGCGTTCGGCAAGGCCTGCCGATGCGGCGATGGTGTCCTTGGCGTGGAGTGCGTGATTGTCATCACCACCCATCGCCGCCGCAATTCCACCTTGTGCCCAGGTACTCGACCCGTCCCCGAGCTGTGTTTTGGTCACGACGATGCAGTCGCCGAGCGCAAGGGCGGTCGTGAGACCAGCCACCCCACTACCGACGATGATCGCCCGGGGCGTGGTCACCGAGAAGCTCCTACTGCCAACATCCTGTCAACTGCCAGCTTGGCTCGTTCGGCAATGTCAAGGGGAACATCGATCTCGTGCTGCATGTACAAGAGCGCGTCCCGGATGCCCTCCATCGTGATCCGCTTCATGTGCGGGCACAGGTTGCAGGGCCGGAGGAACTCGGTTTGGGGGGACTCAACGGCGACGTTGTCGCTCATCGAACACTCGGTCACCATCACGACCTGGCGTGGTGTCTCCGTCTTGACCCAGTTGATCATTCCGCTGGTGCTCCCGACAAAGTCGGCCTCGTCGAGGACATCGGGAGGGCACTCGGGGTGAGCGATGATCTGAATACCCGGGTACATCTGCCGGTACTCCCGCAGCTCGTCGCCCGTGAACTTCTCGTGCACGATGCACGTCCCATGCCACAGGATGATCTCTTTCTCGGTTTGTGACGCAACCCACTTCCCCAGGTACGGATCGGGGAGGAAGATGATCCGGTCGCTGTCGAGCGTCTCGACAATCTTCAGGGCGTTCGACGAGGTGCACGTGATGTCCGACTCCGCCTTCACCTCCGCTGAGGTGTTGACGTACGACACGACAGGTACCCCTGGGTAGCGCTCGCGAAGAAGTCGGATATCGGCACCCGTGATCGACTCGGCAAGCGAGCAGCCTGCCCGCATATCGGGGAGGAGTACCGTCTTGGTGGGGTTGACGATCTTGGCGGTCTCAGCCATGAAATGGACGCCAGCCATGACAATCACATCTGCCTCGGTGTCAACGGCGAGCTGTGCCAGTTGCAGGGAGTCCCCCCGCATGTCGGCCACGCCATGGAAGATGTCCGGGGTCATGTAGTTGTGCGCCACAACAACGGCGTTGCGAGTCTTCTTGAGTTCCTCGATCTCGGCGATCAGCGGTTCAAGGGCGAACCGTTCGGCATCTGGCACGATCCCTTCAAGACGAGTGTCGATTGGTTGTAGGGTCAGGCTGGTTGGTGTCATCGCATCCCTCGCTTGTGACGGTTGGTTGATGATCCGATTGGTTCTGCTCAGATTGAGCATTATTATAGTGCACATCCTACACCTTGTGCTACTCCTGAGCAAAAGTGTGAGGAGGAAACTGGTGCTTCAGCGGTATGGCACCCCGAGACCCGGGCGGGGCCACGCCTCGACAACGGCGGGTCGGAACCGGAAGAGCTCTGCTGGTCGTCCACCCGTTGCGGTGGTCCGTTGTCCGGTTCCTTCGACCAGGCGGTTGTGTTCAACGAGGCGCCGGAAGTTCTGTTTGTGGAGTCGCACGCCTGCAAGGGCTTCCACCGTGCGTTGAAGATCACTGAGGGTGAACAGCTCGGGGAGCAGTTCGAAGACGATGGGGCGGTACGTCAGCTTCCCTCGGAGGCGACCGAGGCCGGTGGCGGCCACCCGACGATGGTCGAGGGCCATCGCCGTTCCGACCACATCCTTGGATGGGCGCTTCCCCCGATCCTGGAACGCCTCTGCAACGAGGTGCGCCTCATACAGCAGTTCGTACCGGTCAAGAACACGGATGCCGTCCCACTGCTCCTCCCCGAACATTGCGGTGATCCTTCGTTCACGGTCCGCATCCCCAGCAGCCCACCGTGCAAGGGCAGGCAGGATTGCCTCGTCGATGATCGGCGGGGTGCCGTTGCGATGGTCCTCCCATGGCAACAAGTCGTACCACTCGGTCCACGCAGCGTCGGGAGCGGTCGTCCCCTCCCGAACCAGTGCCAGATACGCCACACTCAGCTGCCGTGGCGCATCGGGGTGATGATCCCCCCGGCTTCTGTCACCAAACGTGTACAGCTGCTCCGCGTACCCGATCTCGATCCCTGCCTGTTCTGCGATCCAACCCCGCAACGCCCGCTCCAGGGTCTTGTCAGCGTCGGGGTCAAGGGGTCCGGAGGGGATGTGTAACCGGTTCGACGCATCAGCAACGGTGAGCAACTGCGGCCGGTCGCGGCTCACGGCAACGATGACAGCGTCAAGGGTGATGATGATTTCCGAGGTGGCCACGGCGACGATGGTACCGACAAGCTGGCGGGTGAGCAGAGAAAACCATGCTGACCGTACGCACCACGATCCTCGCGATGAAGGGAGGACCGCCATACCCTGAGGGCCATGGACCGCCCATAGACTGGCCATCACCGAGGCAGTCGTGAACATGGAGTACCCAATGGGAGTATTGCGAGCAACCGTCCTGGTCCTGGTGGTGGCGCTGGGAACCGCTGCCTGTGGTGGTGGAGCTCAACCAGTCTCGGTCGATGATCCGTGGGGGAGACCGTCGCCAACCTCAGCCGAGAACGGAGCGTTCTATCTGACGCTCCATGGAGGATCGTCCGATGATGTCCTCACCGGCGCGTCGTCCGGTCGCTGCATGATGACCGAACTCCACGAGACCATGATGCACGATGACACCATGTCGATGGAGCCGGTCGAAACGGGGATTGCCATCCCTGCCAAAGGGACCGTCAAGCTTGAGCCGGGCGGCCACCACGTGATGTGCATGGGGGTGACCGACCCGCTGACCGTCGGGGAGTCGGTTGACGTGGTGCTGACATTTGCATCGGGCACCACCATGACGGTGTCCGTCGAGATCCGGGAGGAGTGATGACATCGGCGGTCTGCCTCGTCGTTGCGGATCTCGGGGATCCGTCCGTTCGCCGTGGCACACCGAGATGATCCGTTCCCTCGCGATCGGGTGTGCCGTCATGGTCCTCCTGGCCTCGTGTGCATCCCCGTCCTCATCCGGTACAACGACACTCACCCTCGGGCCGGGTGACACCTCCCTCACCCGCCCCATTGGTGGCGACAGTGTGCTCGGTGCCGACGTATCGGCGATCACCCTGCCCGATGTGGCAAACGACGGTGCACCGTTTGAGATGATCGCCGATGAAGGCGGTGCTCTCGTCGTGTACTTCGGGTACACCTCCTGCCCCGATGTCTGCCCAACAACCATGGCAGACCTGCGAACAGCTCTTGCGACGATGGGAGACACCGCTGATCGTGTCTCGGTCGCGATGGTCACGGTGGATCCCGACCGTGACCTCAATCAGGTGTTGACCGACTTCATTCAGTACTTCGTTCCTGGCGCCCACGCCCTTCGTACCGAGGACAGCGAAGTGTTACAAGCTGCTGGCGACGCGTTCGGCGCCACCTTTGGCGTCACCAAGGGGTCCGATGGGCAGGTGACGGTGGCCCACAGCCCCTGGCTGTACGCGGTGGACGATCAAGGGGCCTTGCGGATCGTCTGGGCGTTTGGCACCACACCCGAAGCGATCGCTGCTGACCTGACCAATCTCCTCGCTGGCTGACTACCGCCCAAAGACGGGATCGCCCCCGATGTAGGTTGCCTCCGTCCGCACGGACGCCAGATCGGCCACGGTGAGCGGATCGTCCGATGCAACCACGAGATCAGCAGCTTTGCCGACCTCGATCGTGCCGGACCGTGTCTCATCATGGTTGACCCACGCTGACCCAACGGTGAAGGCTCGCAGCGCTTCAACCCGCGTGAGTGCCTGGTGCGGGAGGAGCGGCTCGGGTGCATCCGCTGATGCCCGGGTCACCGCCACCGCCATCTGTGCAAACGGATCAGCCGTCGACACCGACCAGTCCGACCCAGCGGCAAGATGCGCACCCCCATCGACGAGGGACCGGAACGGGTACTGCCAAGTGGTGCGGGTGGCGCCGAGTCGTGGGATCGTCAGGTCAACCATGGTCTCGTCATGACACGCCCACAGGGATTGGGCGTTTGCAGCGACACCGAGGGCACCGAACCGGGGAACATCCACCGGATCGATGACGTGGATGTGCGCAATGTGGGGCCGCACCGCCGCAATGTCGGCTCTGTCCCCCGCCTGGACGGCATTGAGGGCGCTGCGGATGGCACGGTCACCGATGGCGTGGAAATGAGGCTGGAGGCCGAGCGCCATGATCCGGGGCACGACGGCGCCAAGTGTTGGGTCGTCAAGGAACATGAGACCAAGGTCGTTCGTCCCGATGTACGGCGAACACATGGCACCGGTGCCGTTCTCGATCACCCCATCAACCATGAGCTTGATCCCACCCGGCCGGAACTTCTGGTCGCCCTCCCGGCTCATTGCGACCAACTCATCAAGCTGGTCGATGTCACGCTCTCGGTCCCACCACAGGGAACCAAAGACGTGCGCCTTGAGCCGACCGTCGCGAACCAACTGGTGGTACGCAGCATGATCGACGGCTCGCACCCAGGCGTCCTGCCAGCCCGTGATGCCGAGGCTGATGAGGTGGGTCTGGGCTGCAAGGATGGCGCGGGCAACCTCGGTCTCGGTGTCCTCGGGGGCGAACCGCTCGACGAGATCGACCGCCCCCTCCTGAAGGGTTCCGTTCGGTGTTCCGTCGGGATCCCTCTCGATCCGACCGTTGGGTGGATCCGGCGTTGTGTGATCGATCCCCGCAACGGCGAGTGCCCTCGTGTTCACCCAGGCTGCGTGGCCCTCGCTTGAATGCAGCAACACCGGGCGGTCAGGGACAACAGCGTCGAGCGTGTCTCGGTGAGCGATACCGCCCGCAAACGCGTTCATGGGCCACCCCCCGCCGAGAATCCAGGCAGCATCCGGATTCGCCTCGGCGTAAGCGGCGATCGTTGACACGTAGTCGGACGGATCAACGCCATGGAGTTCGCACCGCAGCATCGCCAATCCGCCGATTGCTGGGTGTACATGAGCGTCCTGGAACCCCGGCAGAAGGCACCGACCGTCCAGATCGAAGCGTTCGCCATCCGGTGGTACCCCGTGTCCCACCGACACGATACGCGACCCTTCAACGGCCACCCAGTCAGGACGTTCGGTGGTGCCGGTCCAGATGGGACCATTGACAAAGACAGTGCGCACGTCCCGACGATAGACAACAACCGGGCCGCGGGGCAGCGAACTCGCATGGGGTGGCGCCGTTCGCCTTCTCC
>CAZULI010000011.1:10087-16934 GCA_964621095.1 uncultured Acidimicrobiaceae bacterium
GTCGGATGGGGTGGCTCCCCGGTCTCCATCACGTTCGGAGCAGTCGGCCCCGCTACTCGTCGCCGGTGTCCGGCACGTCAGATCCCGCGGCGAGCGGATCATCGGGGAGCGGTTGCACCTTGGGTCGCGCCCGTCTTCTCCTGCGGGCAGGAACGAGCTCACGCATCTCGTCGAGTTTCCCGAAACAGAGCAGCCGATCGTTCGGTTCGAGAAGACGCGAATGCCGTGGGTTCGGGATGACCGTCGTCCCTCTCGTGAGGGTCAGGACGGTGATGTCCCGATCCCGCAGACCGGACTCGGCAATGGTCTTGCCTGCAAACGCCGCCCCATCCCGCACGAGGAGTTCAGCCACCCCGTACCCCGTGCTCACCGTGAGACGCTGACGGATGTCAAGCTCAGGGAACGTCACCTGGCTTGCAATGAAGTCGACGATGGCACCGGCGATGTCAAGCTCAGTCGCCGTCTCGATGCCTTCAAGGCCCGGCGAACTGTTGACCTCCATCACGAGTGGACCGTCGTTCCCCTCAAGGAGATCGATGCCAGCAACCCGCAGACCCATGATCTGGGCTGCCTGGACCGCAACTCGTTCGTACTCGGGATCAAGCTTCACGGCTTCGGTCGTTCCTCCCCGATGGACGTTGGATCTGAACTCGTCCCCGACCGCGGTTCTCCGCATGGCGGCCACAACACGGTCGCCAACAACGAAGGCCCGGACATCCCTCCCACGGCTCTCGCTCACGAAGTGCTGGATGAGGACGTTCTCGCGCTTGCTGTGGAGCGTCTCAATGATCGCCTCAGCGACCCGGTTGTTCGGGGCCAGGATGACACCGACCCCCTGGGTTCCTTCAAGCAGCTTGATGACCACAGGAGCACCCCCGACCTTCTCGATGGCGGGGAGCACGTCAGCGTGGTGGCGCACGAACATCGTTGCTGGGATGCGGATACCGTGGCGTGAGAGGATCTGGATTGCCCGCAACTTGTCCCGGGAGTTTGCGATCCCTGCAGCCGTATTCGGCGTGTACACGTCCATCTGTTCGAACTGGCGTACCACCGACATGCCGAAGAACGTGATGGATGCCCCAATCCGGGGAAGGATGGCGTCGTAGTCCGAGAGTTGTGTTCCCCGGTACTGCATGTCCGGCTCATCGCCGGAGAGGTCGATGCCGAACCGCAGTGTGTTGAGCACGCGCACGGTGTGCCCGCGTTCGAGTGCGGCGGCTTTGAGGCGTCTGGTGCTGTAGCACCTCGGTGCGCGCGACAGGATGGCGAGTTTCATGGTTTCGGAGGCGTCCGGCGTGGTGGAGGTTCTGACAGGAGGTACGACTGGCCCGGGTTGACGAGGAACCGTCGTCTCAGGGCTGATCGGCCCACCAGCATGCGGAACCCCATCGCGTACCGCGACGTCAAGGTGAACTCGATGGACCAGGCCATCTCCCCCAAAACGGCGGTCGTGATGATGGACGGACGCAGCTCGGTGTGGCCGCTGGAGGATCGGACCTTCCGGAAGCGGTGGACCGGGAGCGTCACGAGTCTGGCGTCTCTGCGGGATCGCTGGCGGGGGTGAAGCTCAAACACCGCCGTTTGAACACCGTCGATCGTCTCGACGCGGAGGTCGTGTGCGTGGAGTGCGGACGTCTGTGCACCGGTGTCGATCTTGGCGGTGATGGGGGTGGGGGTCAGGTCAGGAAGCGTGAGGAGTTCGCGCCAACCAATGACTCGGTCCGGTCTATTTCTTGACGCCATTGCACCAATATACCGATGGCTGTGTGGTGGGCCGTGTCGGCGGGACTCGTGGACTCCATCAGTGGCACGCCCTCCGAGGAGGTGGCGGTTTTCAAGCGACGGGTGCCTTGTTAGCGTTCCTTTCCGTGGTGGTAGTACCGAGGTCAGCAACGCGTCGTGCCAGTACGCACCCGTGCCCACCCACGAATCAAGAGAATCGACACGCGGTCGGTTTCATCCTGAGTTGAACCAAGGGGTCAGAGCCAATGGAAACGAGCAACCGTCCAACACCGGCGGAGAAGAACCCGCGGCGCGAGCGGTCACGTGTCGTGGAATCCCACCTCTTGCTGTCCGTCATGTTGGTTGCTTCCGGGGTGTTCACGATCGTTGGCGTGGTGTGGGGGATCGAGGTCATCGTACGGGGCGGTCCCTGGTGGGGTCCCATCCATGCGCTCATGGCGGGGGCGGCGTTGTCAGCGATCTCGGGTGCGACCCAGATGTTCACCATCACCTGGTCGTCAGCACGAGCGCCGCGACGTCCTCTCATCGTGACCCAGGGTGTCACGATGTGGGGTGGTGTTGCGTTGGTGCTCGTGGGCGTACCCACAAGCCAGGCGTGGATCGTCTGGATCGGGGCGACATCACTGGTTGCGTCGCTGATCCTGCTTGGCGTGGCGCTGCGCGGCACGATCCGCCGATCGCTGCTTCGCCGGTTCGACCTCTCCATACGTTTCTACCTCATCGCTTTGCTGGCTGGGGTCGTTGGGGTGACGTTGGGCGCGTTGCTTGGAACGGGCACGCTGGACCTGGGATCACAGTACGGCGACATCCGGCAGGTACACCTGCATCTCAACCTTGTCGGGCTGGTCGGGCTCACGATCGTGGGGACGCTCCCGACCATCCTCGCAACGTTTGCCAAGCACCGTGCCGTCAGCAAGCGGGAGGCGAGGATTGCCTGGTGGATGTGCGTTGCTGCCCTGGTGGCCATTGTGTCGGGACTCGTCCTCCCCGTATGGATCGTGGGCGTCGGAACGCTGTTGGTCGCTGCTGGCGCCGTCACCATCATTGTTGGTGTGGTCGTCCGACTCGGCAGCGCCGGCTGGCGTGGCGGCCTCCCCTACGTTCAGGTCCTTGTGGGGGTCGCCTGGCTCGTCGCCTGGTCGGTCGTGGATGCGTATGGATTGATGTCCGGTACCCCGCTCGGTCGGTTCTCGCACTGGACTGCTGCAGCCGTGATCGTGGGAGTGATGCAGGTCATTCTCGGGTCGGCTGCGTACTTGGTCCCGGTTCTCGTGGGTGCACCGATCGGGGCAAACCTGTCACGCATGCAACACGCCCCGTGGATTCCGTTGATCCTTGCCAATCTGGGAGGCGTCTGTCTCGTTGTGGGGTGGGTGCAAGCCGCGACGGTGCTGCTGGCGCTGTGGTGTCTTGACGTCGTCCGGAGGCTCGTGCTGTTGCGAAAGCCCCAGCGACCCGCTTAGTCCTTGATGCGGGAGTCGATCGCCGTCCAGTCATCATCGGTGAGTGTCCGGGCAAGAGCCGGGAAGAGGTCGTACTCCTCGATCGCGATGTGGTGGTGGAGATCGTCGAGGAACGCCTCGAGTTCAGCTGCGCTCAACGAGTCCACGTTGGCGAGGATCTCAGCGAACCGTTTGTGGTCATCCTCGAGATCATCGACCCAGTAATTCTGTGAGATCCCGACCCGCCTCGCCTGGGTGAACACGCCAGCCTCTTCGAGCAACACATGGGACTCGAGCGCTTGCCGGAGTTTCTCAAGGATCGCGTCGGCGTCGACGTTGGTCCCGAGAAGCGACAACACCTCGTCGGCGATGTCACCGATGGCGTCGTGCTCGACACCAAGGCGTTCAATCTCTGGGAAGCGGCGACAGCCACAGAACTCACACATCAGTTTTCTCCAACCATGCTTGGCCTCGGAACGTCGGTTGTTCGAACGCTCACATGCCCCCGAGAACGCCGGTGATGGTGGAACCGTCAGAGCCAATGCGGGAGGGGTCCCATGGCGGTTCCCATACGACGTTGACCCAGACGCTCATCGTTGGGAACTCGGCTTGGAGCGCGGCGGTTGCCTCCTGCGGGAGGGAGTCAGAGACGGGACAGCCCGGCGTGGTCAGGGTCATGTCGACCTCGAGGGTGCCCTCGACCATCCGAGCGTCATAGACGAGACCAAGCGACACGATGTCGATCGCCAGTTCTGGATCCCATACGTTGCGCAGAGCGTCGTACGCCCGCTGCCTGATGCTTTCTTCGGTTTCATTCATCAGTGCTCATGCTCCCCATGGCCCATCAGTGCGTGAATGGCAAGGATATCGTCCGCGGACATGGCTTTGTCGAGCAAGGGGAGGAGAACGTCCTCCTCCTTTTCGAAGTGAAGCCCGACGATGGCTGACAGCCCGCTGAGTTGGTGGGCGAGATCGTTGCGGTGTGCGCCCTCATCCCAGTTCGCAAGGGCCTGTTCGACGGAGGAGGCGAAGGCGTTGACACGAGCAGTGATCTCCCGATGATCGGCGCGCATGGTCGCCGTGGTCATCTCGGATCCGGCGATCCGATCGATCACAGGATACAGATGCTCCTCCTCTGCGACGGCGTGGGGGATCAGGTGTCCGCTGAGGAACCCCACATAGCGAGGAAGGGTGGACGCCGCGGTCTCCTCGTCCCAGGTGGGGAGTTCCCGCCCGGAGACGGCAAGATGGTCGAGATGCGGGCGCAGGTCGCGGTGCTCTGCACGAATTGGTTCGGTGGGAAGCGTCTCGGTTGGTGACATCATGAAGGTCCCTTCGTGAGTGCGGAAGCCGGATTCGGCTGTTGTCCTTGCATGGGAGTTGGGGTGCCTGCACCGCCTGATGATCTCGCCGACCGGGTGGCGACCACGAAGTTGGTCGTGAGGGTCACCGCGATGCACACGATCAGGATGCCGGACGCTGACATGAGAGTTCTCTCGCCAAGCAACGTTCCCGTGATGACCCCGGTGAAGGCAGCGACCGCCGCAACGAAGACTCCCCATGCGACCTTCTTGTTGTAGAGGTCACCAAAGAGCAACGGCCGACCCGACTTGTGGAGGTTGATCCCTTTGCTTCGCAGCAACGAGTAGGTGATGAACGGGACGATCTTGTGCGAGTGCCCGATGATGGCGAGGCCAAGCCAGGATGCAAGTGCCGCAACCTCGGCAGTGCCGAGCCGCATCCGCAAGGATGGGTCGACGCTGCCGAGTGCGGCGAAGGCACCGAGAAACACACCAACCAACAGGAACAAAGCTGAGGAGAACAGGAAGGCATGGAGGAGTTCCAGCTTTCTGCGACGGTGCCTGACTGACGAGATGAGGGAGAAGAGATGGCCCGCAAGACCAATGATGACGAACACTGCCGCGATCAGGGCCACGACGCGGTTTCGGTACAGGAGACCGAGTGCAAGGGGGAGAACACCCAACGAGAGTCCAGCAACCGCGACGGCACCTGACCGGTTTGATGGACGGTGCGACAACAGAAACATGGGCCAGAGCTTCTCCGAGACCGCGATGTAGGTCAGGCCGAGCCATCCGAGGATCCCCAGATGGGCATGAGCCAGGATCGTCGTCGGAAAGAACGGGAACCACCCGTGTTGGCGGTTGAACGCGTACACGATGCCAAACGACACGGTGGTGAGCAGATAAAGGATCGAGAGACGAAGCCCCACGATGGGAACACCGCCGGTTCGTGACGCAAGGAGACTCGAGAGGTTCCACGCCGCAAGCAGGACGGTGCTGACCCCGATGGTGGCTCCGGTGGCGACCAACCACTCCGGTCCGTGGGCAAACGCGAGTGGGAGAATCCACCCGGTCAGGATCATGCCGACCATGGTGACGGCCGCGACCGGAACTGATCGCAGGCGTTTCTGGGCGACCACGGGTCCGAACTGATGGAGAGCACCGAGGACTGCGGTGGTGAGGAACGCGAGCATCGCGAGGTGCGCGGTCGAGACGACGGCGTTGTGGAAGGGGGAGAGGATCCACTTGTCCGACGCGAACCACATGGAGAGGCCGAGTCCTGCGAGCCCGATACCTGCAGCGAACAGGAACCCGAGCGGAACCCATTGCGGTGGGACGTTTGCCTGCGCGTTCCCCGGCATTGCGGCAAGAGGGATGTTCGGTCGTGTCATGGGTCCCCGTTGTGTCGCCAATTGATTAAATCTAGTATACACTAGAAAAATCATGACGACGGATAAAGGAGCATGACCAGTGGCATCAGCAACGATTGACGTGAGACCGATTGAGCCGAGAGACAAGCACACGCGAATCTTTGCCTTGGTCGACGATCTGAGCGCAGGGGAGACCCTCACGATCATCAACGACCACGACCCAGTTCCGCTCAAGTATCAGCTCGAAGCTGAGCACCCAGGCCAGTTCACGTTCAATTACGTCGAGAGCGGTCCCACGCAGTGGATCCTCGAGGTCACGAACTGCGCTCATGTCTTTGACGCACGTCCCATCATTGCGTCAGGTGGGGAACCGTTCGGTGACATCATGACCGCGGTGGGCAACGTCAAGGAGGGCGAAGTCCTCGTCCTGTACGCACCGTTCGAGCCGGTCCCTCTTGAGGGCGTACTCGGCGAGCAAGGGTTCACCTATCGCGCGGACGAGCTGTCACCAAACAACTGGCGCACGATCTTCAGCAAGTAGCGGGGGATCCCCGTTCGAAGGAGGTCAAGCGTGGTCCAGCAGCAGGCGAGAGCGCTGGGGGATCCAACACGCCACCGGATCTTCCGGCATCTTGCCCAAGCCGATCGTCCGGTCACGGTTGCAGAGCTGACGGAGGCGTTTGGGTTGAACCACAACGCCATCCGTCAGCATCTTGCAAAGCTGGTGGAGGCAGGCCTTGTTGCAGAGACAACGGCCAAGGCCCATGGGCGCGGCCGGCCACGACTTCTGTACGCCATCGCGCCCGGCGCCGATTCACGGTGGGGGGTTGATGGACCGTACGAACGGCTCGCCATGCTGCTGCTCGAAGTCATTGCAACCGGTGACGATCCGGTTGAGGTGGGTTGGCGCGAGGGCCAGCGGGTCGAGATCGACATGTCGGACCCATCCGAATCACCGGTGACCCAGCTCATGAAGGCGGTTGCGCGGGGC
>CAZULI010000012.1:0-14543 GCA_964621095.1 uncultured Acidimicrobiaceae bacterium
TCGGCTCGTCGAGGACGTAGCGGGTGAACCACCAGTCAATCATCGGCCTTGCCACGAACCAGATGAGAATGAAGATCGCGGCCCCCGCTTGGAACCATGACGTCAGGTTGAATCCGAACCAGTACGTCAGGAGACCGAACGCGCCGAGAGCGCCGATCCCCCACAGCGAGGGAAGGAAGAGGAGCTTCCAATGGGGGCGGAACGACATGATGATCGTCTCGCCCTCGGTGAGCGCGTTGTCAGGCCAAGCCATGGCCGGAGTGTACCGCTTTTCGAGGCGAGGAACAGAGTGCAAATCAACCAGCCGGCGTGAACCGTGGCGACGCTGACACCCCGGTGAAGACCCCAGGAAATGAGAAACCCCAAGGAAGCCGGAGCCCCCTTGGGGTGTTCTCGATGCCATCCCTTGCGGCCTTTCGACCTCCGGTCTGGCGCTCCGCCGATGTTGCCACCTGCGGTGCGGTTGATGCGAACCGAGGTCCGCACCTGTACCGTTAGGCGACCCCTGCCGACCGAAGTCGAAAAGATCGGGACCGAAGCCCCGGCGCTGCGAGAGCGCCACCTTCCGGTGTTGGCCGGTCCGTCACCTCCCCTTGCGGTTTGGTCCGGTCTCCTGCCGGTTCCCCTCCGTTGCCGGTTGGGAACGCCGCTGCTGGACGGTCCCCAGCTTGCGCTGGCTGCGTTCATGCGGCCCCGAATCGGGTTGCCCCTCTCCGGTTCAAGTACATTGCCATGTGCCGTGCACCTTCGCAAGCCAGATCGCTGATTGGTTTTCGCGAGTGACGGGTAGTTTTCGCGAGGCAGCGTCAGAGGCACCAAAATGGGGACCGAATGGGACGAAATCCGGGGTGAAGAGGATGAATGCCACCAGACAACACGGAAGCCCCGAGGAAACACTGGCCGAAGCCAACGCCCCCTCGGGGCTCGTGCCCCGATGACCCGATGGTTTCCCCACTCGGGCCCCAGGTGTGTCCTTTCGGCTGCCAGCTGGGCCGTCACGTCCGATTGGACTGATCCCGCAAGGGCTGGGCTCCCTCGCAAGACCGCTACCTCCGCCGAAGCTGAGGTTGGCCCCGGTCTCCCGGGTGGATCGACCTTGGCCGATCCCTGCCACGCCGTTCGAGGCTTGCACCTCTCAGGCAGAAGCGAACCTAGAGAACGCCATCAGCAACCGCAACCGAGATGGCTGGTTCCTTTTCGCGTGGTACCGGGAGTTTTCGCGTCGCAGTGGTTCGGTCGCTCGACAGGTTCTGTCACACCCGGGCGGTATGGTCATGTCATGACATCAGATCGTGGCGAACCACCCCTCCTGCGCACCCTCTCCCCCTCTCGGGCGAGCGATTACAAACAGTGTCCGCAGATGTACAAGCTGAGGTCCATCGACCGGATCCCGACGGTACCGACCGTCCATCAGGCCCGAGGCACCACCGCACATCTCGCGCTCGAACGCCTCTTCATGCTGCCACGGGCCCAGCGGACCCCCGAGACGCTCTACGACCTGTTCCGGGCGGCGTGGGTACAACTCAAGATGACCGAGTATCAGGGACTCTTTGAAACGATCGACGACGAGCGCGCCTGGGGGATCGAGAGCCTCGGTTTGCTGGCGGCGTACTTCAGCGTCGAGGACCCCACCTCCTTTGATCCCGAAGCCCTCGAAATGGATCTCACCGTTGCGATCGACGAGATGACGATCCGAGGCATTCTCGACCGCATGGACCGGGTCATCGAGCCAACTGAGGACGGCGGCTCTCGCGAGTTGCTCGTCATCACCGACTACAAGACAGGAAAAGCACCCCCGGAGCGGTATGCGTCCCAGGCGTTCTTTGCGCTCAAGATCTACGCGCTCCTGATTCGCACCACCCAGGGTCGGACGGCTGATCGTCTCCGGCTGCTCTATCTCAACGGACCGACCGAGTACACCCTCGACGTCACCGACAGCCAGCTCGATGCGATGCATCAACAACTCACCGCACTCTGGCAGGCGATCAACAACGCAATCCTGACGAACAACTGGCCGACGAACCAGACCGTTCTCTGCGACTGGTGCGACTTCAAGAACACGGTCTGTCCAGCGTTCAACACCGAAGCCGAGATCGCCGTGAATCTCGAAGCGATCCTCGCCGCCACGAAGGCACGGACCACAACAGGACCGGACGATGCGGCCCTTGATGCCTGATCGATGGTCGTGAGGGACACGGTGGAAACGACCGAGATTCGTCTGGACCCCTCCGAGTGGGACGCCCACGTCGCGCCGCCCGGCTACGCCCAGGTGGTTGTCGGCGGCCCCGGTACCGGAAAGACGGAGTTCCTGGCTCGTCGGATCGTGGCAGCCATTGACACTGGCTGTCACCCGGCGGGGATCGTCGTGCTCACGTTCTCACGATCCTCCGTCAACGACCTCCGAACACGGCTGTTCTCCATGGTCGGCTCCGCGTCGTACCAGGTCCAGGTCGCCACCTATCACTCCCTTGCGAACCGCCTCGTCGAGGCACATCACACCGAGCTCGGCTGGAGGAGCGCACCAACGGTGCTTGCAGGGCCCGAGCATGAACGGTTCGTTCTCTCCCTCCTCGAACAGGAGAACCCAGACAACTGGCGGGCCTCGTACGGCCCCATCATCAAGACACCCGCGATGGCAGCAGAGGTCACGGATTTCATCCTTCGGTTCCACGAACAGACCATGACCATTGGCGACCTGGCACGCTCGTCCGTTCCCGAGTGGGAGGGGTTGGCAGGGTTCCTGCAACGCTACGACAAGGAGCTGACCATTGCGGGGCGCATCGATTACGGGCGCCTGCTCAAAGAAGCCGTTGTTGTGCTCGAAACCAACCCTGACCTGGTTGCCAACTACGCCCACGTGCTCGCGGACGAGTACCAGGACACCTCCCACGCCCAGGCCCGACTGCTCTTCGGGCTTGCCACGGCGTCGAAGTCGCTCACGGTTGCCGGGGATCCGTACCAGTCCATCTACTCGTTCCGTGGTACGGATCTTGACAACGTCCTCAACTTCCCTGCCAACGCTGCGGACGCTCTCGGCACGAATGCGGAACGTCTCGTCCTGACGACCTCGTTCCGGGTGCCGCGACAGATCCTCGACGCCGCCGTCAACGTCACCGGCCGGGTACTGCCGGGTGCTGCAGGAAAGGTGGAGAGCGTCCGCAACCAAGGGTCGGTTGCAACCCACGTGTTCGACAACCCCGACGCTGAGAGCGAGTGGATCGCCGCCGACATCGAGCGTCTCCATCTCGTTGAGGGCATGGAACTCCCCCGCATCGCCGTGTTCACCCGCTCGGGCGGTGGGTTTCAGGACCGGGTTGCCGCGTCCCTCGACCGTAGGTCCCTCCCCCACACCTTGACGCTTGAACAACTTGAGGACCAACCCGTGGTGCGGTTCGTCCACGACCTGGTCGCCGTTGCCGGGTTCGTTGCCACCAACCACCTGGCCAACACCGGCCTTGGTGACGACGCCAGCCACGACAATCCTGGTGCCGGCATCGCCGAGACCGTACGAAGCATCCTCCTCGGCCCGTTCATCGCGGCACCCCCTGGTGCAGTGAACGCGGTGGTGAGGAACGTTGACGAAGGTGCGGCATGGGTGACGGAGATCGCCGAACGCATCCCCCACGGGTCAGCCCTCGCATCACTCCTGAACGACACCGCATGGGCAACCGAGATGCCCATCGAGCAAGGGTTGTGGCATCTCTGGCAGACCCTTCCCGCACTCCACGCCATCGCCGCGGACGATGACCGGCTCTCGGACCGGAAGGCCTGGTCAGCGTTCGCCCAGTCAGCAGCCCGCTTCGGGTCACGCACGGGTGCCGCAACGCTGCGTGATCACCAGCTGCTGTCGACAACGTCAGACATCGAGGCCGACCCGCTGTTCAGTTTCCGGTCCGGACCCGCAGCGGGGGTCACCATCGCCACCCTTCACGGTGCGAAGGGAACCGAATACGACGCGGTCTACATCGCCCACGCGATCGAGGGACTCCTTCCCGACCTCAGGACAAAGGACTCACTCCTCAAGACCCGACTGCTCAACCCGCAACTCCCCGAGGATCCGAGCGCGTATGTGCAGTTCCGCCTCAGTGAGGAACGCCGGCTTGCGTACACCGCGATGACCCGAGCAACGGACCGCGTCGTGTGGACCGCAACCCTCCTTGACTCCCCGTCCGAGCAGATCGAACCGAGTCGTTTCCTGCACCAGATCGCCGATCCATCCCGCCCGACCACGATCGACCGGCCGCTGACGCGACGCGGATACGAGGCCGCACTCCGCAGGGTCATGCACGACCCGTTCGAGCGCGACGTCGATCGGCTGGCGGCAATGTGTGTGTTGGCAGAGGGACCCGATCACGGATTCCCTGAAGCCGTCCGACGATACGGTGTGCTCGAACCCGGGGCGGACAGTGGCTTTGTCCCACCCGACCACCGGTTCTCGCCCAGTCAGGCGACCATGTACGCGCAATGCCCACGTAGGTACGCCCTCGACCGGTTTGCGACCCGGATGAAACCGACCACGTTCAACATGGTGCTCGGCACGCTCATCCACGAAGTCCTCGAGATCGCCGAAACGGAGGTCATCAACGTCGGTGGCGAACGCAGCACGTTCGAACGGGCCCAGGCGATCCTCGACGAGATCTGGGGGAAGTACGAGTTCGGTTCTGGATCGGTCGCCAGGTCGTGGTACCGCAAAGCGGTCTCGATCCTTGAACACCAGTACACCAAATGGCCCCCGTCGGGACGTCCGGTCAAGACAGAGTTGTCGCTCCCCCTTGAACTCGACGGCACACGTTGGACGGGAACCGTCGACAGGATCGAACAGGTTGGGGACACGTTGAAGATCGTCGATTACAAGACAACGTCAAACGTGCCAACCGTTGAGGAAGCCGCGGAGTCGCTTCAACTCGGGTTCTACGTGCTTGCGACCCTTGCCGATCCCGGCCTTGCCGAACTGGGAACCGTCCGCTCCGCAGAGTTCTGGTTCCCTGCACCGGACCCGAACAAGAACGCGATCAAGACCCGATCGTTCGAGATGGCGAAGCTTGATGCAGTGCGCGACCAGCTCGTCTCGATCGCCCATGGCGTTCACAACGAGGAGTTCCCTGCCACACCGAATCCTGACTGCAACACCTGCGACTTCCTGCCCGTGTGCCCTGCCCAGAAAGAGGGAAGGGAGGCGTTTTCGAGATGACGTTCCTCCCCACCACCGAACAACAGCGGATCATCACGTACCCACAACGGCACGTCCGGATCGCCGCTGGCGCCGGAACCGGAAAAACCACGACGATCATCGAGCGGCTGGTTGCTTTTGTCGAGAGCGGTGTCCCACCAACGAGGGCACTCGGGATCACCTTCACGGTGAAAGCATCCGACGAACTCCGGAACCGACTCAGGGATCGCCTGGGTCCCACGAAGGACGGTGAGGAGGTCGAGGTTGCGACCTATCACGGCTTTGCAACCTCGATCCTCAGCGAGTTCGGAACCTTGGTGGGGTTTGACCCCGCATCGTTGCTCCTTGACGATGGTCATCGATCTGAGCTGGCACAACGCGTCCTCAGGTCGACCCCAACCGAGCTGGACCTCACCGCACTGGACGCCCGCGTCAGGGACCTCCTCGAGCTCAATGACGCTCTCGGGCGGCACCTCACCTCACCCGAGGAACTGGTGGCCCGGGCCCCCCTCGGTGGCGACGACGCGATCATGGAGACCTGGGCGAAACGCATGGATCTCGCCGCCGTCGCGGCTGCGTACCGCTCAGAGAAGGAGCGTCTCGGGCTCATCGAGTTCGCTGACCTCATCGCCAAGGCGGTTGATCTCGTGACCACGTTTCCCGACATCGCCGCCGAGCTTGCCGGGCGCTACGACGTCGTCCTCCTCGACGAGTACCAGGACACGGACCCCGCCCAGCGGCTCCTCCTGACGAGCATCTTCGGGCCATCCGCTGCGGTCACCGCGGTCGGGGACTCCGACCAGACGATCTATGAATGGCGGGGAGCATCACTGGACAACTTCGACGCTTTCCCGCAGCATTTTCCACGGGATGACGGGGAACCCACCGAAACGCTCCCACTGAGCCTGAACCGGCGCTCGGACCGCATCATCATCAATCTCGCCAACACGATCAAGGAGCTGTTGCCGACGATCGAGGGGGCTGAGGCACTCGTTCCCCGCCCTGAGGCAGCCGAGGGATCCCTCGTCGTTGCGTGGTTCCCATCAGAACGCGAGGAGGCAGCATGGATCGCCCAGGACATCCGGGACCGACACGCCGACGGTCTCAGATACTCCGACATGGCGATCCTGGTCCGGAAACGTGCATGGATTCCGATGCTCGTGGAGGCGTTGCGCGAGCTTGACGTTCCCATCTCGGTCAGCGACCCCGGCACACTCCTCCAGATTCCCGAGGTTGCCGATGTCCTTGCGTGGCTCCGGCTCGTTGCCGACCCAGGGGCTGAGCCTGCGCTGCTCCGGATTCTGATGGGGGGCCAGTACCGGCTCGGAATGGCGGACCTCAACGCCCTCAAGGTCCACGCCCAGCGCATCGACGCCGATTCGATCATGGCGTCGGTCATGGACGCGTCACACGTCGAGGGGCTCAGCGAGACGACGGTATCCGCGCTCAACCGTTTTGCCGCCATCCACGACACGTTGATGAGATACGCACAAGCCAACACGGTTGCCAACACGATCAGTGAGATCACCACGACCATCGGGTTCTGGGACGAAGCGGCAGCCCTTGGCCCCAGTGACGCCACGACGGCACGCCTCAACATTGCACGATTCCTCAGTGTGGCAAACGGATGGCGACCGCTTGAAGGGCGCCCGACCGTCAGCCGTTTCCTTCGTTACATCGACGCGCTCAACGCATCAAAGCGGGACGACGCCCTCACCCCACCAACGACGTCCACCATTGACGCCGTGGAGTTGACCACGATCCACGCTGCGAAAGGGCTCGAGTGGGGAACGGTGTACCTCCCCGGCCTGCAGCACGACAGTTTCCCCATGTCGGCGAGGCGGAGCGATGATCCCGACGCGCACGCCATGTTGCTGCCGTACGAACTCAGGCTCGACGCCGACAACCTGGGGGACCTCGTCACCACCTCACAGGACGCTCGGAAAGAGAAGCTCAAACAACGAACGGCCGAGAGCGAACACCGCCTCGCGTACGTTGCCGTGACCCGAGCCAAACACACCCTCACCATGACCGGTCACGTGTGGCAGGACCACCTCAAACGTCCGAAGAAGCCGTCGCCGTACCTTCTGCTGGCTCGTGACACCCCGAACGCCGTGGTCCGGACGTGGAGCGAGGACCCGGGCGACCCGCCACCCGTTGCCGTGTTCTCGGGTCGCGAGCCGGTCAATGATCCGCTCTTCCGTCAGGGTGTCGATTCGGCGTTCCGTAGACTCATGGATGATCCACGCATGGTTTCCAACGAGTACCCCGAACTGGCCGACGCGGTTGCACACCGCACCCAGCAGCTCCGACTCGAGATCGCTGATCTCTCCGAACCCACCGCTGAGCCCGGACCCCAGGCGTTCTCTGCCTCCGTGACCAACCTCGTCACGCTTGCCCAGTGCCCACTGAAGTTCAAGTGGGTGCACCATGACAAGCTCCCACGCCGACCCTCCCAGGCCGCGGTACGAGGGACCGAGTTCCACCGGAGGGTTGAACTCCACAACCTTGGGGTCATCTCGCTCGAAGACGCCGAGTCCGCCAGCTACGACGCGGTGGAGGTTGATCCTGGGGAACTTGACACAACCAGCGTGGATGCCGCACCACCCGGTACAGGAGCCGGAGAGGACAGGACTGTCGTCGACCCTTGGCGTGTCTTTGCAGCCTCACGGTTTGCCGACATACGGGCACGCTGGTGCGAAGTCCCGTTCGAGTTCGCCGTCGGCTCGGGTTCGGTTCGGGGCAAGATTGATGCGATCTATGAGCCGGAACCAGGGGTCTGGGAGATCGTCGAC
Source organism: uncultured Acidimicrobiaceae bacterium (assembly GCA_964621095.1). Classification (GTDB taxonomy): domain Bacteria; phylum Actinomycetota; class Acidimicrobiia; order Spongiisociales; family UBA5794; genus UBA5794. The sequence goes on from CAZULI010000012.1 coordinate 7,966, forward strand.
TACAAATCAGGTCGCCCATCGACCGACCCGTCCCGGATGATCCAACTCAAGGCGTACGCCGTTGCGGCCGCTGCCGGTGTCGTGGCGTCAGAGACCCCCGAGTCGATGAGCGTGTCGTTCGCGTACTTCGGTGGTGGCGAGCTGGTGGAGGTCAGTGAGGACGTCAACGATCAATGGATCGAGGACGCCACGACCGAGCTTACCGAGTTGGTTCGCCTGGGCGCCGATGGACCATGGAACGCAACGCCATCACCCGACTGTCGGTTCTGTGACTTCCTCGTCCACTGCGACGCAGGAAAAGAGTACGTGGGGAACCAACAAACCCAACGCTGACGACGGTCCATCCATCGTCAGATGATCCTGCCCTCCCTGCTTTCGACGATGATCGTGACCGGACCATCGTTGACCAGACTCACCTCCATCATCGCTCCGAAAACGCCGGTCTCGACCTTGAGACCGTTCGATACCAGTTCGTGACAGAACAGATCCACCAGGGGCTGGGCAGTCTCGGGGTCTGCAGCACCGACAAACGACGGTCGTCTCCCCTTCCGGACCGTTCCCGCAAGCGTGAACTGGGAAACGACCAGCACTCCTCCCCCGACGTCTCCCACTGAGCGGTTCATCCTGCCGTCATCGTCCCGGAAGATCCGTAGATCGGCGATCTTGGCGGCACACGCCACAGCATCGGATTGCGAGTCGCCGACTTCGACGCCAATGAGTACCACCAGCCCACGAGCGATCTCACCAACCGTCGATCCATCGACGGTCACCCGACCCGACAGCACTCGTTGCACCACGATCCGCATCGTGAGATCCCCTTCTTGTGACAAGGAGAACCTACACTCGCCGTGATGCTCCTGAACTCGATCACCATGCTCGTGCGCGGTTTTGCGGTGGGTGCCATTGACCTCGTTCCCGGTGTCTCGGGAGGAACCATCGCACTCGTGCTGGGCATCTACGAGCGGCTGATCAAGTCGATCAAGGCCGGTTCATCAGCCCTCGGCAGTCTTGTCCGGCTCGACCTCGCCGGGTTCCGACGCTGGCTCGGGGAGATTGAGTGGGGGTTCATCATTCCACTCGTGGCGGGGATTCTTCTCGCGGTTGTGTCCCTTGCACACGTCATCAGCGACCTCCTGCTCAAACAGCCGGTCGCCATGGCAGCACTGTTCACAGGGCTCGTCATCGGATCCGTTCTCGTGGCGTGGGGGTTGCTCAAAGAGGCGGCACCGGTTCACGTCTGGATCGCCCTCGCGGTGGGTGTGGTCGCTTTCGTCCTGCTCGGACTTGGTACGGGAACGACCGAGGACACGGTGTCACAGGTCGCGGACCCTGCCTTGTGGGCGTTCTTCGGGGCCGGTGCCATCGCGATCTGCGCGATGATCCTGCCGGGGATCTCCGGTTCGTTCATCCTCATCCTGCTTGGGATGTACGCGCCAACCCTCGACGCCGTCAAGAACCGCGACGTCGTCGTGGTGCTCGTCTTTGGAATCGGTACGGTCGTGGGACTCGCCCTGTTCTCGCAGTTCCTCCAATGGGCCCTCACCAAGCACCACGACGTCGTCCTCGCAGGTCTCATCGGGTTGATGGGTGGGTCCCTCCGCATCCTGTGGCCTTGGCCGCTCGGGGTTGATTCAACGGAGCTCGGAGCCCCCGACTCCGATGTTGCCCTTGCCATCGGATTGGCGGTTGGTGGCTTCGTCTTCGTGGTACTCGTCGCGAGGTTGGCAGCCCGCCTGGACACCTTGGGAACAAAACCTTCTGGTTGATCCCTGAACACCGGCTCGCTGAAGCGGTGTGACGGTTGCTCTACGGCGTCTCGAAGCGGGGCGCTGGTGTTGGGCGTGACCCTCGGGGCGACTCGACCATGGCACCTCGATGGAGGTTGTGTCGGTGGCCCCCTGCCTCGGTGATGGTGAGCACCGGTGTGACACACGCGTCGGATCCGTCAAAGATCTCCTGCCATTCGTCTCGGGAGCGCTGGACAAACGCCGTGGCGAACATCTCTGCCAGCGCGGGCCAGTTGTCACGATCCATCCGGTCGGGGATCGTCTCTTCTTCAAGATTGAGTCCGGCAAGCAACGCCGAGTAGAACCGGGGTTCGAGTGCTCCGACCGCCACGAACCGTTCGTCCGCCGTCCGGTAGGTCCGGTAGAACGGTGCCCCACCATCAAGCCAGTTGGCTGCACGTTCATCCTTCCACACACCGTCATTGAGGAGGTTCCGGATCGGACCGAGGAGTGACGCGGCGCCATCGATCATCGCCACATCGATGATCTGTCCATGCCCCGTTGCCTGCCGCTCGTACAGGGCTGCCATGACCCCGACAACCGCATACATCCCGCCACCGCCGAAATCACCAACCAGATTGAGGGGCGGCAGCGGCAGCTCGGCGGGACCGACGGCGTGGAGCACCCCGGTGAGGCCGATGTAGTTGATGTCGTGGCCCGCCATTGATGCGTAGGGACCGTCCTGGCCCCATCCGGTGACGCGGGCAACGATCAGCCGCGGGGTCAGACGCTGCAGCTCCGTGGGATCAAGCCCCAACCGTTCGAGGGTGCCTGGCCGAAACCCCTCGATGACGACATCGGAGTCAGCGATGATCTCCCATGCCCTGACAACCCCTTCGTCTGTCTTCAGGTCAAGAGCGACCGTGTGTGCCCGAGCATCCGGGGTCGCCCCGAGCCCACCAGGGAGCTGATCTCCCCCGGGCCGGGTGATGCGGGTGACCGTTGCCCCCAGGTCGGCGAGGATGCCACACGCAAACGGGACGGGGCCGATTGCTTCAAACTCGGTGATCCTGACGCCACGGAGAGGGCCTGGGTGACCGCTGTCCGAGCCGTCACCATCGGGATTTGTCAAAGAGAGCTCCAGCTTGAGACAAGCAGGTCAAGGAACCGTCCACGGTCGACGTCAAACATCACGGTCGCGTTCGGTTCTGACCCGTCCGTCCGCTCGAACGTGTTTCCCATCTCATCGCTGTTCATGTACTCGATCCCGACCGACATCCGTCGTCCTGTGAACAGCGTCGGATCAATGAGGTACGCAATGGCACAAGGGTCGTGCATCGGAGCCCCCTCCCACCCGTACTTGTTCATGTCGTACTGCTCATAGAAATCGATCATGCCCGCACATGCCCTCGTGATGACGGAGTCGTGGGCCAGCAGCCGCTCCTGGTACGACTGCGGGAAGAGCGCCTTGTGGGTCACATCGAGGGGGAGAATCGTCATGTTGACCCCACTGTTGAACACGATCGCTCCGGCGTGTGGATCGACCACCGCATTGAACTCCGCCAGCGGTGTCGTGTTCCCCGGCTCGTCGAACGCACCACCCATCCAGACGACTTCCCGGATCTTGTCAACGATGCGTCGCTCCTTTGCGATCGCCATCCCGATGTTGGTCAACGGTCCGATCGGTACGAGGGTGATGGAGTGGTCCTCAGCCTCCATGCAGGTGTCGATGATGTGGTCCACCCCGTGTTTTGGCTCAGCGCTTCGGGGGGCAGGGGGAATGTCGGCCCCATCGATCCCGGTCTCGCCATGGACGTACTCCGCCGTGTACTGCTTGACGATCAAGGGGAGCTCACACCCCCGGTAGACCGGGATGTCGTTGCGTCCGGCAAGGGCCAACAGTGCAAGCACGTTCTCGGTCACCCGCGGCTGTGGCACATTGCCAGCGACCGAGACCACCGAGTGGACGGTGAGTTCAGGTGCTGCAAGTGCGAGGTACAGGGCGAGCGCATCGTCCTGTCCCGGGTCGGTGTCGAGGATGATCGATCGGGGCATGTCAACCGCCTTTGGTCGCGACTTTGAGAAGTGTTCCGCGTTGGTTCACGATGTATACCTCGCCGTCGGCGCCGGTACCAAACCCGGTCGGGCGGTCAATCCTCCCCGTCCGGTCCGTCCATTCAACCACATCCCCATCGCGCGAAACGCTCCAGAGACGGCCGGAGCAGTAGTCGGCGTACAGGAACTGTCCCCGAAGACTCGGGATGAGATCACCGCGGTAGACAACTCCCCCGATGATTGAGCACCCCTGACCATGGGAGTACTCGGCAACGGGGAGGGTCAGACCTTCGGTGTCACAGGATGAACGGAAACAGGAGGAACCCTCCATGATCGACCACCCAAAATTCAGCCCCGGTGTCGCCGACGACACGACATTGACCTCCTCGATCCTGTCCTGTCCGACATCGGCGATCCAGACGTCGTCGCCGTCAAACGAGAACCGCCACGGGTTCCTCAGACCAACCGCCCATATCTCAGGTGCACCGTCGCGCCCATCCGCATACGGGTTGTCCGGCGGGATGCCGTACCGATCAGGTCCCTCGGTGCCGACGCTGATGCGAAGCATGGCACCGAGCAGGGTGTCGGGGTTCTGCCCGTTTCGGAATCGATCATTGGCAGCACCGCCGTCCCCCATCCCGATCCAGAGATAACCATCGGGTCCGAACGCGATCATGCCGCCGTTGTGGTTTCTTGCCGGTTGTTTCATCTCAAGGATGACGACGCGAGAGGTCATGTCGAAAACGCCGTTGACAACGCGGAACTGTTCAATGATCGACCGGGGACCGGGCGCGACCCACGCCACGTACGCGAGATGATTGCTTGCGTACTGGGGATGGAACGCAAGCCCGAGCAACCCCTGCTCGCCACCAAACACCACTTCGCGGGTGAGGTCAAGTACCCGTTCGTGCCCGGCGCCATCGGCACGAACGATGGACCCCGGCTGTTCAACCACGAACTCGGGACCCCCTTCGGGGTCCGGGACGACCAGCACCGGGTTGTCGAACCCGTCATCGATCACTTCCAGCGTGAGGGCAACGTCACTGAGCGGGATGGTGGTTGTGGTGGTCGACGGTTCGAGGCTTGACGTTGTCTCTGGCGGGGCCGTTGTCGTTGGTGCTGCCGTGGTCGTCGTGACCAGGAACGAGTCCGGGATGACGCTCGGCTGTCTGTCCGCAACCTCGTTTGAGGCACAACTGGCAATGATCACACCAAGGCCAAGCGCTGCGAGCGCCAACCGCCTCACCGTGGCGTGATCCGTTCCACCAGATCCGAGATCCAGGTCGCCACGAGCGTGGGGTCCTCCATCGGCACGAGATGACCGGCGTCAGGTGCGACGGTCAAGGTTGCGTCCTTGCACAGGGACGCCATCTCCTGGCCTCGTTCAACCGACACCAGGGGGTCATGGGCGCCAACCAGAATCGCTACCGGACACTCGCATGCACCGAGTACGGCGGTGCGGTCCGGGCGATCGCGCATCCCCACGAGGGAGCTGACGTCGGTCTCGATACGGGTTCGTTCGATCATCGTGCGAAGCCGTGCTCGCGTCATGAGCGCGGCACCGGGTGCGAGAAGGGCGTTGGTCATGGGCTCGACGAGAACGGAGGATCCTGACGCCACCACTGTCTCAGCCTGGGTGTCCCTCCCGATCCGACCCGCCTCGGTGTCAGCCTCTGGTTTGGAACCGATCAAACCAAGCCCATCAAGACGGTGGGGGTCCAGGTCCAACATCGCAAGAGCAACGTACCCACCCATGGACAACCCCACCACCACGGCTGAGTCGACCCCTGCCTCGTCCATCGCGTCAAACACGTGGCGGGCTTGGGCCTCCATCGTGAGATCACCATCCGACGGCCAGGACGCTGCACCGAACCCCTTGAGATCAGGGACAATGACCCGGTACCCGGGATCGAGGTGTTCAGGCACTCCTGCAAACGCCGAGGCATCGAGGGGGTATCCGTGGAGGAGAACGATCGCCGTCATGGTCTACTCATACGCCTTTGACTCCTGTTTGGCGAGGAACTCGTAGATCTCAACCATATCCACCCCGGGAATCGTCTCAACCGGCATCGCCGCGAGAACGTGGGAGTTGGGTCGGACGGAGGGCCAGGCGTGACCGTTCCATCGCTCTGCCATCGATTCGCTCACACGACGACAGCACTCCCCATCGGGACATTTCGACACACTCCGGCGCGCCGTGTTCCAGCCACGGAACCACTTTGCGTCCTCAAAGCGTACGCCGACGGTGATGGCCGAGACGGGTTCGCGCGCGACCTCGACGAACGTCGCACACCAGTACGTACCGCCGGGGGTGTCCGTGTACTGATAATGGATGGTGTATCGGGCCTCTGATGAGAACACCTGGCGGGTCCCCCACTCACGACAGAGACGCTGGCCCTCAATCGCACCGGCCGAGTTCTTGGGAAACGGCACACCGTTGTTTGCGTACGCCTTCCAGATGATGCCCTGGTCGTCAGAACGCACGAAATGGGTCGCGAGGTCGAGATACTGGGTTGCGAGATTCGTGAAGCGGTGGCCGGCCATCTCGTACGAGATGAAGAACCGGTCTTTGAGATCCTCGACGGAGAGGTTGCGCTCAGCCTTGGCTGCCTGCAGGAACGGGACCGCGGCTGACTCCGGGACGAGCACAGCGCCGGCGAAGTAGTTCGCCTCCACCCGCTGTCTGAGAAACTCACCGAAGTCCTTGGGGTCCGGGTGGGCCAGGGCGAAGTGACCAAGCGTCTGGAGGATCACCGACCGTGATTGCTTGGAGTCGAAGTTGTCACGACCATGGAC
>CAZULI010000012.1:14553-15852 GCA_964621095.1 uncultured Acidimicrobiaceae bacterium
GCCAGCAGCAGCCCGAGCGCCAGCAGCACCACCACCGCACCGAGGCGGGGATCTCGGGAGTGCGCATCACCCGGAACCCGAAATGGTCGGCAAGAGCGTTGAGTTCACCCTTGGACATCGCCCCCTGACCTGCGTAATCGATCGCTCCCACCGCTTCGGCGGCCAACGCTTCGATCTCGGCGAAGTAGTTGCCACGCTCGGTCATCTCCGCCCGGAGCTGGGCGTTTGCCGCCCGTGCATCGTCGCGGGTGAACGCCACGGCAGCGTCGCGTCCGGAGAGTTCGTCGTACAGGCGAACGACGTGTTCAAGGACCACGTCTGGCATGCGGGTCGACGGCTTGAGATACGGGAGGCCGAGGTCCCGGTACGCCGGTTCACGCTGGGCCTTCTCGATCGCCACCTCGAGCTCCGCCCTTCGGGACGGGGGCTCCTCACTCAACAACTCGGCAGCATCAACATCGAGGGCAACCGAGAGCTTGTTGATGAGACTGAGCTTGGGCTCCTTCTTCCCGTTCTCAACAAGCGAGAGGTACGGTGCAGGTTTGCCGACCTGCTCACCGAGATCATCAAGGGTCAAACCACGCCGTTTCCGGTGGTGTCGGACCCGACGTCCGAACATCAAGGGGTCGATCGTTGACACAATTACCTCAGAAGTCGTCCCGATTCGATAATTCTGCAGAATCTTATCAGGAGAAAGCTTGGTAGTTTCGTCAGAATGATCGTTTCCTCTCCGTATCGTTATGGGGCGATCCGGGAGCAACCATGACACGCATCAAGATCAATGGGTCCGTCAGCGCTGCTGGCGACCAGCTTCTCTCCGACGATGCCCTCGCGTTCCTCACCTCCCTTCACGACCGGTTCGATGCCGACCGCGGTCGCTTGCTCACCGCTCGTACACAACGCCAGGCACAACTCGATGCCGGCCTCGGGTTCGAGTTTCTCCACCCAACGGAGAAGATCCGACAGGGCGACTGGCGGATCGGCCCGATCCCCCCTGACCTTGCCGATCGTCGCTGCGAGATCACCGGCCCAACGGACCGCAAGATGGTCATCAACGCCCTGAACTGCGGGGCACGGGTGTTCATGGCGGACTTCGAGGACTCGAACTCCCCCACCTGGTCCAACATGGTCGAGGGCCAGGTGAACCTGTACGACGCCATTCGTCGGCAAGTCGACTACACCGCCGACACAGGGAAACGGTACGCCCTCAACGACGTCACGGCGACCCTGATGGTGCGACCAAGAGGCCTCCACCTCGTCGAGGAGCATGTCACCATTGACGGTGCGGCGATGTCGGGT
>CAZULI010000013.1:0-15451 GCA_964621095.1 uncultured Acidimicrobiaceae bacterium
GTTTCGTGACCGCCACCTCCTCGCGCCAGGCAACGAGTCGTGGACACCGCCGACACTCGGTGATCGCGTCAGCGAGTTCGCTCATCTCGGCGGCAGTACTGCCCGGGTGTACCCCGCGTTGTTGCTCCACAAGAGCCATCCCATGTCTCGATCGGTCACTTCTGACTGTAGGGCCCGCTGGTCGGTCTCACTGATCCCCCATGTTTGGAGCCACGGACGCAAATACGCGAATCCGACCAGCTTTGGCTTTCCTCCGTCGAGCGCGGTCGTCACCACCTCAACCGCGTGTTCATTCGGGTTCTCAAACCCTTTCCACCCCCGCCCGAAGTTGGTGGTGTACAACGTCGGGGACAGGACATCAACCGTGGAGGACATGGATTCGGGCTCCTGCCCAACCCCTTCATCCGTCCCTGACTCAAGCACGATGCCGAGGAGCGTGACCGACACGACGCACTTGGGGTGGAGGACCGAGTAGGCACGCTTGAGGAACGCCGTGATGGCACCAACCCGCACCTCCTGGTTGTACTCGCCGTCAAAGACCGCGGTTCTCAGATCTCCGATCGGCCACGACACGAAGTCGAACTGAATCTCATCGAACCCGGCCAGACAGGCTTCCTCAGCCACGGCGATGGAGTACTCATACGCAGCAGGATCCGATGGATCCAACCACGCGTACCCGTTCGAGGCACGCCACAGCTCGCCGTCAGGCGTCGTCACGGCGTGATCGGGGTGTGCCGCTGCATAGAAGTTGTCCTGGAAGACGGAGACCCTGCCGATCGTGTAGAGACCGTGATCATGGGTGTCTGTCAACACGTCCTCGATGCGGAACTTCGCCGCAACGGCACCAACCTGGGCGGCCTGGGTGACGTTGGATGCGTAGAACACCGATCCGTCCTCCCCCTTGAGATCCACCACGATCCCGTTGATCCCACTGCCGTCGGCAAGCTCGAGCAAGTGGTTCCACGTGGTGGTGTTGGTGACATCAACGACCGAGGCCCGGATCGCGTTCACCACCTCCCGTTCCATCGGGATGTCAAGGACGTGAACCGTCCCGTCCCACGCATACTCCTTGGTCTGCCACGCTGGTCTCGACAGGGTGATGGTGCCACTCGTTGCCCGTTCAAGGGCGTATCTGCCCTCGTTGTCGGTGAGATCCTGATCCGATCCCAGCTGGACGAGAACACCCGGAAGCGGACGACCATCGTGGGTGGTGATCCGCCCCTGGAGCACCACCGGTTCAAGCCGGAACTCAACCGATCCACTCTCGGGGTACTGCTCAACGACGTACTCAAGCGACTCAAACCCAGGTGCAGACACGGCGAGCTCAATCCGCTGACGCTCCCAGGGGACTGCCAGGACACCGTCAGTCGGTGTGAGCACCGATCCATTGGCCACCACGGTGGCTGGGATCGCGTCAAGATCGTCGGCGGCCACGACCACGATCTTGACCATGGGATCGTCCTGTTCGGGGAGCACCACGGCGTTGCCAGCACCCAACCCGTTCATACCGGTACAGGCGGTCGCGGCCAGCGCGAGTGCTCCAAGGAGGAGGCGGGAGGTTCGATTCATACCGAGAAATCCAGGGGGGCGTACTCCAAAACCGTGTTGGAAGCGTACAGCGCTGTTGCGGCACTGGCTGAATGGTGATAACTTCCAGCTCTCGGCACACACGCAGTTTCACTGGCCAAGGGCGGAGACGATGGCAGAAACGGCAAGAGCCCCCCGTGCTGCCGACATGATCGGCTTGTATCTTGACGCCGTCGCCAACCACGATCTCCTCACGGCCGAGGATGAGATGCACCTCGCACGGACGATCGAGCAGGGGTTGGAGGCGAAACGACTCCTTGCCGCCGATGGTGACCTTGATGCCGCCGTTCGGGCAGAACTCGTCCGCCATACTCATTTGGCTGACCACGCGAAACTGCAGTTCATCCGTTCCAACCTCCGACTCGTGATCTCGATCGCAAAGCGGTACACGGGCCGTGGTCTCGATCTGCTCGATCTCATCCAAGAGGGCAATCTTGGACTCATCCGGGCGGTTGAGAAGTTCGATTGGCGCAAGGGGTTCAAGTTCTCCACCTACGCAACCTGGTGGATCCGCCAGGCGATCACTCGGGGACTTGGCAACAACGGCCGGACGATCCGGCTGCCGGTCCATCTGGTGGACATCGTCCGGACGGTCCAGGAGACCGAGATGTCGCTCCAGGAGAAGCTCCGGAGGATGCCGACCATCTCCGAGATCGCCGAAACAAGTGGTCTTGACGAGGGCAAGGTTCTCATTGCGCTCAACGCACCCACCGACGCCGTGTCGCTTGACCGTGGCGTCGGTGAGGACGGGGATGCACAGCTCGGTGATTTCGTTGAAGACGAGTTGGCACCTGATCCGTTCGGCTCGATCGCAGCATCGGCACGGCGGAGTGAACTCATCAAGGCGATCGAGACGCTGGATCCACGGGAACGGATCGTTGTCGTCCTGCGCTACGGTCTCGATGCCGAACCGCCGAGAACCCTTTCAGAGGTCGGGTCCGTCCTTGGCATCACCAGGGAGCGTGTCCGTCAGATCGAGAGCCGGGCACTGGGAAAACTGAGACATCCCTCAGCGATGTTTGATCTGCAGTCCCTCATGTGACCGGAGATGCGGGTTCAGAAGAGACGCATGATGTCTGACTCGCTCCCCCTGAGCTCGTCGTAATCAACCTCCACACACGCGATCCCACGGTCGGTCGCGAGGGTCCTCGCCTGTGGTTTGATGACCTGGGCCACGAAGATGCCCCGCACCGGGGCCAGGCGGGTGTCCCGATTCAGGAACTCCAGGTACCGGGTGAGCTGTTCGACGCCATCGATCTCACCTCGCCGCTTGATCTCGACGGCGACCGTGGTGCCAGCCGAATCCCTGCAGAGAAGATCAACGGGTCCGATGGGGGTCTGATACTCCCGCCGGATCAGGGTCATCCCCTCCTCGATAACCCCGGGACGTTCTGCGACCAGCCGCTGGAGCTCAAGTTCGACACCGTCCTTTTCGAGGCCGGGATCGTCGCCAAGTTCAAGTGAGGTTTCGAAATGGATCTCTCCGAACTCGATCGTGAGCCGCTCCCCTTTGGGGTTCATGACGATCCACGATGACCCCTCCTCGGTGAAGGTGTTGGGGGCGTTCATCCAGTTGAGCGGTTTGTACGCTCCGCCATCGGCGTGAACGGCAACGCACCCGTCAGCCTTGACGAGCACCAGCCTCAGCGCTTGGGGGAGGTACGCGTTGAGCCGACCCTCGTACCGCACCGTGCATTCAGCAACTCGAATCCGCATCGCGTTGCAGGCTACTCGCGTCCCGACCACTCATTCTGTGGGCTCCAGCCCACCGTGGCGGTGGGTTCATACCCTGGGTACGCGAAAGGTCAGCCGATGGCGCCTTCCATTTGGAGTTCGATCAGGCGGTTCAGCTCGACGGCGTACTCCATGGGGAGTTCCTTGACGATCGGCTCGATGAAGCCGGCAACCACCATCGTCGTTGCCTGCTCCTCGGTCAGGCCCCTGCTCATCAGGTAGAAGAGCTGGTCCTCACCGACCTTGGAGACCGTGGCCTCATGGCCGATGTCGATGTTGGATTCCTCGATCTCCATGTACGGGTACGTGTCAGAGCGGGAGTCCTCGTCGAGGAGGAGCGCGTCGCAGCGGACGAACGCCTTTGCGTTGAACGCACCTTCTTCGGCACGCACGAGACCGCGATACATCGAGCGGCCCCCACCCTTGCTGATCGACTTGGATGTGATGAGGGACGTCGTGTTGGGGGCGACGTGGACCATCTTGGCACCCGCATCGAGCACCTGGCCGGTGTTGGCAAACGCGATGGACAACACCTCACCGTGGGCACCCTCACCCATCAGCCAAACGGCTGGGTACTTCATCGTGAGCCCGGAACCGAGGTTGCCGTCGATCCACTCCATGGTGGCGTTCTCGTACGCCTTGGCCCGCTTGGTCACCAGGTTGAGCACGTTGCTCGACCAGTTCTGGATCGTGGTGTACCGGCAGCGTCCACCCTTCTTGACGACCACCTCAACCACGGCTGCGTGGAGGGAGTCGTTCGAGTACGTGGGGGCGGAGCACCCCTCGACGTAGTGGCAGTACGCACCCTCGTCAACGATGATCAAGGTGCGTTCGAACTGGCCCATGCTCTCGGCGTTGATACGGAAATACGCCTGCAGCGGCTGTTCGAGGTGAACCCCCGGTGGGACGTAGATGAAGGATCCACCTGACCACACGGCAGAGTTGAGCGCTGCAAACTTGTTGTCGTTGGGTGGGATGACCGTGCCGAAGTACTCCTGGACGAGTTCGGGGTGATCACGCACCGCCGTGTCCATGTCGGAGAAGAACACACCCATGCCCTCGAGATCCTCGCGGTTGCGGTGATACACCACTTCGGACTCGTACTGGGCGGTGACGCCGGCGAGGTACTTGCGCTCGGCCTCGGGGATCCCCAGCTTCTGGTAGGTGTCCTTGATCGACTCAGGGACCATGTCCCAGTCCTTGGCCTGACCCTCCATCGGCTTGATGTAGTAATAGATGTCGTCGTAGTCGATCTCGTTGAGACGACCACCACCACCCCATTGCGGCGTTGGCTTGTTCAGGAACCGCTGGTACGCCTTGAGGCGGAAGGCGAGCATCCACTCCGGCTCACCCTTCATTCGGGACATGTCGCGAATGAGTTGCTCGGTCAGACCCTTCTCGGGCTTGTAGACGTAGTCATCCTGGCTGTCATGCCACCCAAGTTGATACTTCCCAAGATCAATGTCGACCGTGGTCATTTGTGACTCCTTGCAAATTGCACTATGCAGCTAGTGAGAATGGTAACGGATCGTCGGTCACTTCAGGACGGTTCTTGTGAGGGTATCGGTGTCGGACGTTCCACGATCATGGTGACCATCCACCACGATCGGCTCGGGACGCACGACCCAGAAGCGGTCCACCCGGGTGCTCCAATGATCAAGGATGACCTCAGCTCGGGGTGAACCCGTGCGGCGATGATGCTCGCGCACCAGCCGCAGCAACAGTTCGGCGTCCGTTGTCCCCAGCCGCTCAAGCCTGGGGGCGCGGTCCGCCATACGAGCCTTGACGCGGTGGTCCGGGTCATACAGGAAGAGGGTGCCACCGGTCATCCCGGCAGCGATGTTGCGGCCCGTACTGCCAAGAACCGCAACGACGCCACCCGTCATGTACTCCGCAAGGTGGTCAGAGGTGCCTTCGACAACAGCCGTTGCGCCCGAGTTTCTCACTCCAAACCGTTGCCCAACGGACCCCGCCGCGTAGAAGGATCCTCCGGTCGCCCCGTAAAGGCAGGCGTTCCCCGCGACATGAGGGAGGGTTGTGGCGTCGGTGTAGGGGTGGATCGAGATCGTTCCACCCCCCATGCCCTTGCCAACGAAGTCGTTGCCGACCCCATCAAGGTCAATCTCGATCCCTTCCACGAGAAACGCTCCCAAGGACTGGCCAGCCGTCCCCGACAACCGGATCGTGAACGTCCCCGGTGGGAGGCTGCCGGTGTCCGTACGGGTGGCAATCTCGCCCGACAGACGGGTGCCAACGGAGCGTTCCGTGTTCTTGATGGGGAACGAGACCGTGGTGGGTTTGCGGTCCTTCATGACACCATGGCCGATATCGGTGAGGATCTCACCAAGGGGGGACCGTCCAATCTTGCGGAACGGTCGTGCTTCATCAATGTCGGCCCGGACCAGTAGACCCGCGAGACTTGCCGCCACCCCGCCTCCGTCAGCGGTGAGGAGATCCCCTCGTCCGATGATCTCGTCAAGGGTTGTTGCACCCATGCCGGCGAGATGACGCCGAACATCCTGGGCGATGAGCGAGAACAGTTGGACGACCTGGTCAACGGATCCGGTGTACTTCGCCCGCAGATCCTCCCGCTGGGTCGTGATGCCAACGGGGCAGGTGTTGAGATGGCATTGTCTGACCATCTTGCACCCGAGGGCCAGGAGGGGGAGTGTTCCGAACCCGAAACGGTCGGCACCGAGCATCGCTGCGATCACGACGTCGCGTCCAGTGCGGAGGCTCCCGTCTGTTTCAAGGGAGATCGATCCGCGCAACCCATTGGCGACCAGGGCTTGGTGGGCCTCGGCAACACCGATCTCCCACGGTGAACCTGCGTGCTTGATCGACACGAGTGGCGACGCACCGGTTCCCCCTCCATTCCCCGAGATGGTGATCCCATCCGCATGGGCTTTGGCCACACCAACGGCGATCGTCCCCACCCCCGGGCCGGAGACGAGCTTCACCGAGACGGCCGCCTTCGGCTTGAACGTCTTGAGGTCGTAGATGAGTTGCGCCAAATCCTCGATGGAGTAGATGTCGTGGTGCGGGGGCGGCGAGATCAACGTCACCCCGGGCTCGGTATGGCGGAGTTCGGCGATCTCCACGGTGACTTTGTGACCGGGAAGTTGTCCCCCCTCCCCCGGCTTTGACCCCTGCGCCATCTTGATCTGGAACTCGGACGCAGACGCCAGATACTGGGGTGTGACCCCGAAGCGTCCACTGGCAACCTGCTTGATGGCTGAGTTCAGATGGGTGCCGTACCTCGCAGGATCCTCACCCCCCTCCCCCGAGTTCGATCTCGCACCGATGAGGTTCATCGCTTCGGCGAGGGTTTCGTGCACCTCTCGTGAGAGGGCTCCGAGAGACATCGCGGCCGTGACAAACCGCCGCATGATGTCCTCCGCCGGCTCAACCGATGCAACGGGTACCGCCTCGCCAACCGCGCCGATGGTGAGGAGGTCACGGATCTCCATTGACGGGGTCTCGTGTTCGAGCAGTTCGAGGTAGTGGTCGTACTGGTCGGGGTCGCCTGATCGAACGGCGCGTTGGAGGGCAAGGACGGTCTTGGGTCCCGCCGCATGGGGTACCCCACCACCCCGATGCTTGTAGAACCCCTCGATCTCGCTCCCGCCGTCGACGTAGCGGGCGTGCCGGAGGGCGACGTCAGCGGCGATGCGCTCGAACCCGACACCACCAATGCGTCGCTGCACGTTGCGGAAACAGAGCTCGGTCACCTCCTCGTCGAGACCAATCGCTTCGAAGAGCTCTGAGCTTCGATACGACTTGACGGTACAGATCCCCATCTTCGACATGATCTTGAGAAGCCCATTTTCAAGGCTCGTGCGGTAGTTCTCCTGGGCTTCGACAACACCATGGTCGACATCCCCCGCTTCGGCCATCGCTCGTACCTGCTCGATGGCGAGGTACGGGTTGACGGCAGCCGCACCGAACCCGATGAGGCAGGCGAGGTCGTGGGAGTCACGCGGCTCACCGGAGACGGCGATGATCGAGGCGTTGAGTCTGAGCCCGCTGTCAATCAACCGATGATGCACGGCCCCAACAGCCATGAGGATCGGGATCGGCGCCCTGGCTTCATCCGTGTCCCGATCGGACAGGATGATGATCGAAACACCGTCCCGGACGGCACGCTCTGCCTGGTCACACACGTCCTTGATGGCGGTCACCAGCCCGTCACCGCCACCTGACGGATCATGGAGAATGTCGATCCACTGCGAGCGGAACGCCTCATCACCCGAGGATCTGAGCGTCTCGACCTCGGCGTCCGACAGAACAGGGGAAGCGAGCTCAATCATGTGGGCCTGCTGCTGGGTCTCCTCAAGGAGCGATCCGTGTCGCCCCACGTAGGTCCGCAGCGACATCACGAGCTTCTCCCGGATGGGATCCATGGGAGGGTTCGTGACCTGGGCAAACGCCTGATGAAAATATCGAGGAACGCGCTGGGGAAGCATGGAGAGGGCGGCAAGCCCGGTGTCATGCCCCATGGAGAGGACCGGATCGACACCGTCAGTCATCTGTTCGAGCAGGAGACGACGCTCCTCGGCCGTGTAGCCGAACACCCTTGCGAGGGCGTCGGCATCGAACCGGAGGTCCCTCAGGGCGTCAAACGGGTCGCGCACATAGTTTGTCTGGGTCGTGATCCAGTCTGCGTATGGTGCCAGGCGTGCCAACCCAGCCTTGACGTCCTCTGACGTTGCGTGGGCTCCCGTTGTGAGGTTGACCTCAAGGATCTCACCGGGGGCAAGCTGACCGGTCTCGACTGCCTCGACCTCCACTTCGGGGGCAACCCCTGCTTCTGATGCCACAACGATGGTGTCGGGTGAGATCGCCCAGCGGGCGGGGCGGAGACCGTTGCGATCGAGCCCGGCAATCAACGTGCGACCATCACAGGCAACGATCGCGGCAGGTCCGTCCCATGGCTCCGTCAAGAACGCGTGGTACTCATGGAACGCCCGTAGCTCGGGATCCAGATCACCCACGTTCTCCCATGCCTGGGGGATCAGCATCTCCTTGACATGTGCCAGACCCCGACCCGACCGCACGAGGACCTCAAACGCCTCATCGAGACTCGCCGAGTCGCTCCCGAGACCCGGTCGAACGAGGGGGGCCAACTCCGACGTCCGATCTCCCCAGATGGTGGTTCCCAGATCGTTCGATCTCGCGGCCATCCATGATCGATTCCCCTGGATGGTGTTGATCTCACCGTTGTGGGCCAGCATCCGGAACGGTTGGGCAAGCCCCCACGTTGGTTGGGTGTTGGTTGAGTACCGCTGATGGAAGACGACGAAATCTGACTCATAGGTCGGGTCACGCAGATCCCAGTAGAAGTCCTCGATCAGGTCCGCCGTGAACAACCCCTTGTACACAACCGTTCGCGCCGAGGACGAAACAATGTCGAGATCCGTGATCTCCGAGGTCCGCTCGATCTGTTTCCGTGCAAGGAACAGGGCCCGTTCGAACGCGTCAACATCGGCAATCCCGTCACCGGCAACGACGATCGCCTGGCGAATCTTCGGGAGCGTCCTTCTGGCGGTGGGCGACAGGACGTTTCGATCAATGGGAACCCGACGCCACAGCAACATCGATACCCCGTTGTCGGCAAGGGCGCGCTCCACGAGCTCCCTCGAACCAGTGGCCTGGGCACGCGGGAGGAACGCCGCCACGATCCCCATGCGGTCCCGCGGTGGGACGGGGAGACCTGCCGCCGCAAGATCTCGTTCAAGGATCCGGAACGGGATCCTGGTCATCACCCCCGCACCGTCCCCCGTACCGTCAGCAGCCCGGGCACCACGGTGATCAAGGTTGTGGAGGCACTCGACGCCCAGCCGGACGATACGGTGTGACCCGGACCCGGAGCGATCGGCGATGAACCCGACGCCGCACGCGTCGTGATGCTGGTTCGCGTAATGGAGCGGAAACAGCTTCGCCATATGCACCCTCTCGTGGACCCCAGGGCAAGCACATGAGGGGCGCAGCGTCCATCACGTCGGTACTCGGCCCGGAAGGGGGAGAAACGATAACACCGGCAACCCACACCCCACAAGCGATCCAGTCAACCGTCCACCCGAGAAACCCCCCTGCGTCGCTGCGCTCCGCGTCCCCCCGCAAGCGGGAGGACGGAAGAAAGGAAAAGCGGGAGGACGGAGAACCGGAACACCGTCACCCCGTTTCACGGGGGGACGCGACGAGCGAAGCGAGGAGCAGGGGAGGGCCTACGCCAGGCCGACCTTCCAGACGTCGACGAGTTTCTTGTACTCGGGGGAGGTGGATGAGAGCTCATCATGGGTCCCCTTGGCGATGATCCTGCCAGCGTCAAGCATCACGACCCGATCGGCGCGCTCAGCCGAACGCAGCCGGTGGGCGATCACGACCGAGGTGCGTCCAGCGAGCAGGGCACGGAGGGCCGACTCGACGGCGACCTCCGTCTCGGGGTCAAGGTTGGACGTCGCCTCGTCAAGGACGATCACCGCCGGATCAGCGAGGAACGCACGGGCGAGGGACACCAGCTGGCGTTCCCCAGCGGAGAACCGTGCACCCCGTTCACGCACCTGGGTGTCGAGACCCTCCGGAAGGGACCTGATCCAGTCATCGATCCCCATCGTCTCGAGGACGCCCCAGATCTTGTCATCCGATGCCTCGGGATCCCCGTACACGAGATTGTCACGCAACGTTCCCGAGAACAGAAAACTGTCCTGGGGGATGAGGGCGATCGTCCCAACTCGGGAGGACGCCGTCACCTCGGTGAGGTCATGCCCATCGATGCGGATCGTCCCACTGGTTGGGTCATAGAAGCGAACCATGAGTTTTGCAATGGTCGACTTCCCCGACCCGGTCTCCCCCACGATCGCGACCCGCTCCCCTGGTTTGATGTGCATGTTGATGTCCTCAAGAACCGGAACATCCTCGAGGTAGGAGAAGGCGACCTCATCAAGGATGATGGTGCCCTCGATCGGTGTCGGGAGGTCGTGGGCCCCGTCCTGGTCGCCGATGAGCACCGGTTCATCCACAAGCGTGAACAGCTTGCCAAGGGCGGCGAGCGCCGATTGCATGTCGTTGTAGACCTGTGACAGGTTGATGATCGGCTGGAAGAACCAGTCGAGATACAATAGGAACGCCACGATCGTCCCCACCGAGAGTGAACCGTCAATGATCCGGACGGCACCGATCCCGAGGGCGGCTGCCATGGCCACCACCCTGAGCAACGCCACGATGGGGAAGTACCACGCGATCGCTCTCGCAACCTGCATGTTGGCGTCGTAATGGCGCTCATTCACCCGCCCAAAGATGGACGCCTGCTCCCGTTCCTGGGTGAACGCCTGGACGACACGAACTCCCGAGATCCCTTCCTGAAGGGTGGCGAGAACCAACCCGATGCGTTCGCGAACCAGGTTGTAGGCACGCCTCGCCTGGCGCTGGAACACAACGGAGATGGCGAGCAGAACCGCCACCACGATGAACACCGCCACCGTCATCTGCCAGTCGACAAGGATCAGGGCGACCGCCACGCCAATCACGGTGAGGAAATTGGAGAGCGCCATAACCGCGCCCTCTGAGACGAAGTCCTGAAGCGCCTCGATGTCGGAGGTCATGCGTGAGACGAGGACACCGCTCTTTGAACGTGAGAAGAACCCCATGTCGAGATGAAGGAGACGTTGGAACACGACACTGCGGAGGCGGACCAGATACTGCTCACCGACCCAGCCGATCGACCATTGGGAGACCGCCGTGAGGACATACTGGAACACCAGGGACCCTGTCCACAGCCCAGCAGCAACCAGGATCACCCGCCGGTCGTTCTGGGAGATCCCGTTGTCGATCCCCCCTCGCACGAAGAGCGGCCCCGCAAGACGGACTGCTGTGGCAACCACGGCGACCACCAACGTTCCGATGAACGGCCATTTCAGTCTGGGGGCGATCCGTGCCGCGCGGACGATCAATGTTCCGGACCGCTCTTTGGTCTGCTGCGTGGACCCCGCCAAGTACGTCATACGGTCACGTCCTCCTCGACGCCCCCGCCCGCTGCCGCGAGCACCTCGGCGTACCGTGGGACCGTCTGGAGCAGTTCCTCATGGGGCCCGAAGGCGGCAATCTCGCCTTCATCAATGAACGCGACATTGTCAACCAGCGCAAGTGTGGAGGTTCGATGGGCAACAATCACGGTGGTGCGACCAGCCATGACCTGCCGGAGGGCGAGCTGAATCTCTGACTCCACCAGTGCATCAACGGAGGAGGTTGCGTCGTCAAGAATCAGGACCCGAGGATCGCGCACCACACCTCTGGCGAGACTGACACGCTGGCGTTGGCCGCCCGACAGCGTCGCCCCACGCTCCCCCACCACGGTGTCATACCCGTCGGGAAGTTCGCAGATGAAGTCATGAGCCTTTGCAAGGCGTGCAGCGGCCCGAACCTGTTGGTCCGTTGCCATCGGATCACCAACCCTGATGTTGTCGGCGATGGACGCGGAGAACAGGAACGACTCCTGGAAGACAACGGCAACCTCGCTGCGCAACGCATCAAGACTCATCGAACGGACATCGACACCGTCGATCGAAACACTCCCGGTGGAGACGTCGTAAAAGCGCGGGATCAGATGGGCCAGGGTGGTCTTGCCAGACCCTGTTGCACCCACCAACCCGATCGAGGTACCACCGGGGATCACGAGATTCACACCTCGGAGCACGTCGGTGCCGTCCGGGTAAGAGAACGACACATCACGGAAGACGATCTCCCCCGCCCCATCGTTCAGCCGGACAGCGCCGGGGCGCTCCTCGATCTCGGGGGCGGTCTCCAACAGTGCTTCGATGCGGGTCGCAGCCGCTGCCGAGCGTGGAAAGTTGGCGAAGAACCAGCCGGTGACCATCAAGGGAAGCACCATGACCGCGAGATACTGGGTGAAGGCAACGAACTCTCCCAGGGTGATCGCCTGATCCACCACTCTGATCCCACCCACGGCAAGGACGGCGACCGTCCCAAGGGCCGGGATGATCTCGAAGAATGGGCGATGGACCGCCCGCTCGCGGGTGAGACCCATGGCGGACCGGTAGACCGAGAACGCGGTCACGTCGAGCTTCTTGTGCTGTTGTTCCTCCTGACCGTAACTCTTCACCACCTCGATCCCGGTGACCGACTCCTCCACGACACGGGAGAGGTCCGAAAGGGCCTCTTGGATGCCAAAGGAGTACCCGACAACACGGGACGCGTACCGCAGGGAGGTGAGGAGCAGGGCCGGAATCATCAGGGCTGCAACGCCCCCGAGTACCGGATCGAGGACGATGAGCACGATCGTGACCGCGACGAACATCATGATGTTGGCGATCGTGATGGGGAGCATCGCAAGGATGAGGCGGAGTTGGGAGAGGTCCGAGCTTGCCCGTGCCATCAACTCACCCGTTGAGGTCACATCATGAAAATTGAACGCCATCCGTTGGATGTGGGTAAAAATCTCGTTTCGGAGGTCAGCTTCTGCACGAAACGAGAACCGGAACCCGAAGTACCGGCGGATCGAGATACCAACAGCTTCAAGCAACCCCGCAATCAGGAGCGCGCTGAGAAGGACCAGGATCTTTGTCATGTCCCCGTCACCCACGGCTACGTCAACGATCCCACCAACGATGTACGGGATGGCAACCGTGGTGAGCATCCACAGGACCGCACCAAGGATCGAGATGATGGCAACGGCTCGATACCTTCTCAGGATCTGCCGAAGAAGGCCCAGTCCATCAGTGAGATCGCGGATTCGTGAGTTGCTTTCCACCACCTTGCGAGGCTACTGCCGGTTGGGCTTGTCGAGAACAGCGAGGAGGCTCAACGTGCCAAGGGGCAGCGCAACGATGACCAGTCCAACGAAGTAGAGCCAGAGGAGAACCACACCGACGGATCCGAGCAGCGCAACCGCCGGATTCGAGACACTGGGGACCAGTGCACCGGCGACGAGCGTGCCGAGGTAGAGGATCACGGTCACGATCCCTGCGTTGACGGCGGCAAACTCAAGGGGTTGTGGTGGCCCGAACCGATATATCACATGGAGCAGGGCGAACACCCACAGAAGAGAAACCAGGAAGGCGGCGGTTCTGGTGACGCCGACGCTCGGAAGGTTCAAGACGTCCGTGATCTCCTGCCATACGTTCTCCCCGATGAGCACGGCCGCATACCCCGCCATGATCGCAACACCACCGGCAACGGTGACCATGATGCCCGTGAGGCGGGCACGGAGGTAGCCACGCTCGTCGACCGACCCCTGCACCAACCGAAGCGACTTCTGAATCGCGTACACGGCTCGGGACCCCGACCACAACGCCACAAGGGCCGAGATCACGACGAGGGCGATGCGCTTGCCCGAGACGAACTCGATCGACTGTTGAAGGATCTCTGCCAGAAACCCGGCAAGCTTCGGCGGCATGGTGGTGTGAAGCCACCCAATCAGTGTCTCGAAGAAGGTGTTCGACCCGTCAAACAGGGTGACGATGGAAACGAACACGATGGCAAGGGGAACGAGGGCGAAGAGCGCGTTGTACGCGATCGCTGCCCCCATGAGGACCGGATCCCCACGACGCCACAGCACCATGCCGTTGTTGAACAACACCTTGGCAAACGCGATGGCTCTCTCCATTGTGGAAAGACTACGTCAGATCACCTCCCCATCTCGTGAGGTCGGAGCCGAGGAGTACATGAGGCCAATCTTTACACTCGCCTTCGATGCGCAACCTCGCTCTCTTCGTCGTCTCGATCGCCCTTCTCGTGTCCGCGTGTGTCGCTGGCGACGGGAACATCGTGGCCGTGGAGTTTGAGAACTCCGTCACAACCATGCCTCCCACCTCGTCACCGACAACCCTCGACACCACCACAACCGCCCCCACCACGACAACGCTCCCACCGCGACCTGCCGGGGTGATCACCCCCGAAACGGTGTTCCAACCATGGGGTTCCGTCAACGGGCTCACCATGTTTCGCGGAAACCCGACCCGTACGTTCTACGGCTCAGGACCGATCGGTGACACGCCACCAACACAGCAATGGCGGTTCCCCAGCGAGACCGACAAGGGGTACACGAGCTACGGCATGGTCGGGTACTCCGGTGATGTGCCATGGGGAGGCATGGGGTGGACCGGTCAGCCACTGGTGTATGAACGTGAGGATGGCCTGACCGAGGTCATCTTTGGCGCGTTTGACAAGAAGCTGCATTTTCTCAACGCTGCCACGGGGGAACGGCTGCGACCCGACTTCGACATGGGGGACATCATCAAGGGGACCCCAACCCTTGACCCAGACGGGTACCCACTTCTGTACTCGGGGTCGACCGATCCTCGGTTCCGCATCATGGCCCTTGACGGTGACGAGGTCCGGGAGGTCTGGTCCCTCGACGCGCACTCGGTGGATGGCATGTGGAACGACGACTGGGACTCGAACCCCGTGATCATCGACGACATCATGTATGAAGGTGGCGAGAACTCCTACTGGTTCGCCATCAAGTTGAATCGTGGGTACGACGCCGACGGCAAGGTGACCGTTGACCCTCAGATCGTGTTCTCGATGCCTTCCTGGACCGACGAGCTGCGCGACGTCTTCGGCAGACAGCACTCGGTGGAAAGCTCAATTGCCGTGTTCGGTCAGAAGGCGTACTTCACGACCAGTGCCGGACGGGTCGTCGGGCTTGATGTCTCTGACATCGAGAACGGAAACGCTGAGGTGTTCTTCGATTTCTGGATGGGAGATGACACCGACGCCACCCCAGTTATCGACAAGGACGGGTTCCTGTACGTCGTGAGCCACTTCGACGATGAATCAAAGAGCGATGCGGCAAAGAACCGGATCCATGACCGTGTCACCCAGGTGAGCAACCTCGTCAAACTCGACACCTCGATCCCCGCTGACAGCCTCACCAGCGTTGCACCCATCGTCTGGAGCGTGGATCTTCCCGCTGGCAGTAGTTACGGGGCGTGGGCAACACCAGCTCTGCATGAAGACGGTGTGCTCTTTGTCATCGGCGAGAGTGGCGACCTCCTCGCGGTCGATACCGACACGGGCACCTACGACGTTGTCGACAACATCGGTCGGCATGCATGGTCCTCCCCCCTCATTGTCGACAACACCCTCCTGGTGATCACCAACTGCCGAC
>CAZULI010000014.1:0-15347 GCA_964621095.1 uncultured Acidimicrobiaceae bacterium
GGTGGGAGGCAGTCATCATTGCGTTGTTCGGTGCCATGCTCGGGATCGCGATGGGGATCGTGCTCGGGTGGGTCGTGATCCTTGCGTTGGCGGACGAAGGTCTCGGCGACTTCGTGATACCTGCTGGTCAGCTCATCGTTCTGATCCTCGTCGCGGGGATCGCCGGTGTGGCTGCAGCGATCTACCCCGCATGGAACGCCTCACGCCTGAACATCCTGGATGCCATCGCGTACGAGTGAGTGGAACGGGAGGGGCTAACTGCCCGCTACTCCCACTGCTCGGCGTGTTGGACCAGGTACATGCTCACATCGCGAACACGGTCAAGGACATCGCACAGCGAGTCCTGGGAGAACACGATGTCGACCAATGATCGCTCGACCCGACCGACGACCGAGAGTCTTGCATCCATCTTGTCGTCAAGGGCACCCATGGATTGGAGGTGGCTGATCTCAATGGGGAGATCGATACCGCCGATTCCCGCAAGTTGGGCAGAGAGGGTGATCAGGTCGGGCTGATGGTGCATCGGGGGCAGTGACCAGTTGAAGAGGAACGTCACGTTGAAGTCCCCGTTCGGGTCCTGGGGAAGGTCACCCAGCTCATCCAACGAGTCCTCAAACTTGAGCAACAGTCGGGGTTCGACATCGAGAGAGATGTGCAGGTCGAGAGGACCGGCGCATGCATCAGCGGGGTGGACGTCGATCTCCCACGCCTGGCGCAGTGTGTACGTCTCGACGAAATGGCGTTCATCATGCACATGAAACCCGTGCTCGATCGCGTGATCCTTCAGATACGTGATGGTCGAGGCGAGGTCCACCGCCATCAGACACCCGTCCAAGCATCTGGTCGATCGCCAACCGGCGAGGGTTGCGGTTGCACCGGGACGACACGAGGGACCGCTGCACCACACCGGACCGAGGGCACGGTCATGATCCTGTTCATCGAGTTCACGATGCGAAGGTACCAGACATCCCATCCGAGCGGCAGCGTCTGCTGCTTGCCAGGTTTTCCGTGCTCAGCCGACCACATCCGTGGTCATGGGGTGGTCCTCGGTGGTCGGGACACCCCATCGTTGTACGACCGCCACGGCGATGACAACGATCGCGACCCCGACCCACTGGATCGGGGCCAGACGCTCGTCAAGCAGGAGGTACGCACCGATCGCTGCCACAACCGGCTCCGCAGTGGCGATCACCCCCACGACACTCGCGGCCAGAACGCTGAGCGCCGCAAACTCCAGCACGAACGGAATGGTGGTACCGACAAGACCGATGATCGCGAGATCACGCCACGCCGATCCTGGGAGACCCGCGGGAAAGGTTGACAGGGGGAGGGCCACGAGCAGGATGGCCGCAGCGAACGCGAACCCCCACACCCCCATGTGGAACACATCGAACTCCCTCGACACCCACTCCCCGACCAGCAGATAACTGGCAAACATCACCGCGGCGACCAGCGCAACGAGGACCCCCCAGAGATCGGAGGACTCCATCGACCACGCCTCCGTGACAAGACCAACACCGAGGATCGCGCCAACGGCTGCCACCCAGACAAGTGGCGCCGCCGAGACCCGCCGAACAACCACGACCCAGACGAGGACGAAGATCGGTCCAAGGAAGTGGATCGTGGCCGCAGGACCAACGCCGATGAGCTCGATCGCTCGGTAGAACGTGAACATCACCGCGACGAGGTTCGCACCGAAGATCGCAACTTTCCACAGACCCCGCGTCGGTCGGAACACGCCGCGACGGATCGCCAAGGGAGCCAGGACGATGGCCGCCACGAGCGAGCGCACCTGAGCCACGCGGCCCGGGGACACGTCTCCGAACACCCCACCAGCGACCACGTCGGCGATGCCGAACATGATCGCCGCGGTGAGTGCAAACGTTGCTCCCTTTGCTGGGCGTGATGGGGCCATCGGGCGATGCTAAGGGCGCCCTTGTTGGCTTGTAACATCTCAAGAATCTGCAACGTTCCCATAGACGCCAGGGTTCTTCTGTGCATGAAGGCAACTCCTCACACCATCGAGAGCCGGATCAAGGCCAGCCTGATCAAGGACCTTGACAACGGGTTCACCGAGATGGTGAAGGAGTATCAACCCAACATCTACTCGGGGGCACGGCGGCTGACCGCGGGGACCCACGATGCACAGGACGTGGCACAGGACACGTTCGTACGGGCGTACAAAGCGCTCCACGAGTACAGACCCGATCGGATCGCCGAGCTGCGACTCCGGCCCTGGTTGTGGACCATTGCACTCAACCTGTGCCGCAACCGGGCCCGATCCCGCGTGACCGAGCACGAACTCCGCGACCACGACGGGGGTGGCACGGACGACCCCGAGACGTTCGACGACGCAACCTGGAGAATCAGGTTGGGATCACTCAACGACCCCCAGCGGACGGCGGTCGTCCTGCGCTACGTTCTCGATCTCCCGATTGCTGAGATCGCAGAGATCACCGGACGACCCGAAGGAACGGTGAAGGCCGACATCTCACGGGGGCTTGATCGCCTGCGTCTCACCATGGAAGCCGAGGTACTCAATGCACGATGACCCAATGCAGGAACTCGAACAAGCACTCGCAGGGCTTGATGCAGCACCACCACCCACGCTGGCACGCAACACGCTGCTGGCAGCCGGAGTGTCCGACGAGGCCGCCATCACCGAAAGTCCGATCGGTCCGTTGTGGGTGGCATGGAACACACGAGGCGTGACAGGGGTCTCCCCCGTCTCGGAGACAGCAACCTTCGAGGAGTTTGCCGCCATCCATCGCAGGGAGGTCCATGCCACCGAACGACTCCCCGAGCACCTTGCCGCAAGACTGGCAGCCTCACTCAATACGGGGGTCACCGATGTGCCGATCGACCTGTCGGGTCTCGGCAGGTTCCAACAACTCGTCCTGGGGGTGTGCGCACGCATCCCCGTCGGCGAGGTTCGGACCTACCACTGGATCGCGTCCGAGATCGGCAAACCCGGAGCGAGCCGGGCCGTCGGTACTGCGCTGAGCAAGAACCCGATCCCTCTCCTGATCCCTTGTCATCGGGTGGTTCGCTCGGACGGCACGGTCGGCCAGTACGCGTTCGGTGCTGAGACAAAACACAACCTGCTGGTCCGTGAGGGGGCTCTCCTGGCATGAGACGGCTCCCGACCAACCGTCGGTACTCGGTCGTCACCGGCCGGTAACCTGACCGGATGACCGACCTCATCGAAACGATCCGGAACTCAATCATCGGGGCCGATCACGCCGTGCCGGGACCGTTCGGACCTCGGAGGGTCACGTACGCCGACTACACGGCATCGGGTCGGTCGGTTTCGTTCATCGAGGAGTACATCCACGATGTCGTCCTCCCGTTCTACGCCAACACGCACACCGAGTCGTCAGGGACCGGTCTCCAGACGTCCCGGTTCCGGGAGGATGCACGCGAGATCATCCGCACCTGTGTCAACGGAAACGACGATCACGCCGTCGTCTTTGTCGGCAGCGGGTGCACCGGGGCGATTGACCGCATGATCCGAGTCCTCGGTCTCACCATTCCGGATCAACTCGAGTCCACGTACCGGCTCTCTGACCTCATCCCGCCAGACGAGCGGCCCGTTGTGTTCATCGGGCCGTTCGAGCACCACTCCAATGAGTTGCCGTGGCGCGAGTCCATCGCCGATGTGGTCCGGATCAGCGCCGATGCCGATGGGCACATCGACCAGGAACACCTGGAGGCCGAACTCATCACCCACGAGCATCGACCGCTCAAGATCGGTTCGTTCTCCGCCGCTTCGAACGTCACCGGGATCATCTCGGACACGGCAGGGATCGCACAACTCCTCCACCGGTACGGTGCCCTCTCGTTCTGGGATTTTGCTGCTGCGGCACCGTACGTCGCGATCGACATGATGCTTGAGGACCAACCCGGGGCGTACAAGGACGCCATCTTCATCTCGACCCACAAACTGATCGGTGGTCCGGGAACCCCTGGGGTGCTCATTGCCCGCAAGGAACTCTTCCAGAACGCGGTACCAAGCGTTCCGGGAGGTGGCACCGTCACGTTTGTCAACCCAGACGACCACGAGTACATCGCCGACATCGAGCGACGTGAGGAGGGCGGTACCCCCGCCATCGTGGAGTCGATCAGGGCGGGTCTCGTGTTCCAACTGAAAGAAGCGGTCGGGCCTGCACGGATACGGGACATCGAACACCGTCTGATCCGCCAAGCGATCGATTCGTGGAGCCAGAACCCCAACATCGAGATTCTTGGGAACCCTGACGCCGACCGTCTCTCGATCGTCTCGTTCGTTGTCAGACACGACGGGCGGTACCTCCATCACAACTTCATCGTTGCCCTCCTCAACGACCTGTTCGGGATCCAATCACGGGGCGGGTGCTCGTGTGCAGGACCGTATGGGCACGCGCTCCTCGGGATCGACATGGAGCGATCCCGCCACTTCTCGGACGCCATCGCCCTCGGGTGCGAGGGGATCAAGCCGGGATGGGTCCGGGTCAACTTCAACTATTTCACCTCGGACACCGTGATGGAGTTCATCATCGACGCCGTCCACATCGTCGCAAACGAAGGCTGGAAACTCCTCCCCTGGTACGAGTTCGACATCGACACCGCCGGTTGGACCCATGTCGATGGTCAGGGCAAGGCCGCGTTCTCACTCACCGACATCCGGTACGACACCGGTGCCATGGAGTACGACGTCAAGCCACGGATGGTCCCCGAGGACGAACTCAACCAGTACCTGGTCCAGGCGCGCGATCTCCTCGCAACCATCGATCCCACCACGGGACCGATCCAGGATGAGGTCAACATCGAGGCGTCGTTCCAGGATCTGCGATGGTTCCTCCTTCCCAACGAGGTTCGCACAAGCACGGATCACACCACAGGCACCCACCGCAATGACTGACACACCGCCATGGTTCAACGAAGCGCTCACGGCCGCACCGGAGCACCACACGATCCCGGTCGAGGGAACGGACATCCACTACGTATCGTGGGGTACCGTCGGCAAGCCAGGACTCGTCCTGGTCCACGGTGGTGCCGCCCACACGGAGTGGTGGTCGTTCATCGCCCCGTTCTTCTCGGACAAGTGGCACGCCGTTGCCCTTGACCTCTCCGGTCATGGGGAGTCAGGGTGGCGGGAGGTGTACGGGCACGCCACGTGGGCGAAGGAGGTCATGGCCGTCATCGCTGCGGCTGAGTTCCCGGGACCGCCCGTCGTGGTGGGGCACAGTCTCGGCGGCATGGTGACGATCCAAACCGCATCGACGTACGGCGAACAGCTCGCCGGCGCCGTCATCGTCGATGCACCGGTCACCCGCCCATCACCGGAGGAGGACGAAGGATCCTCTGGTCGTGCGTTTCGTGCCCCCGGGGTCTACCCCACCCTTGCTGACGCACTGACCCACTTTCACCTGATTCCCTCACAGCCGTGCGACAACGAGTACATCGTTGAACACATCGCACGTCACTCGCTCCACGAAACCTCCGCGGGCTGGACATGGAAGTTTGATCCCCATCTGTTCGCTGGCAACATCCTGCCGCTGCGCCATCAGCTCGCGACGGCTGCGTGTCGTATCGCGCTGTTCACCGGGGAGTACTCGGCGGTGGTCCCACCCGATGTTGCTGAGTACATGTACGACCTCATGGGACACGTCTCACCGGTCATCGAGATCCCCATTGCCCACCACCACCTCATGCTCGACCAACCATTGGCGTTCGTGGCCGCCCTGCGAACCCTGCTCGCTGACTGGAACCACTCGACCCCCTTCGTCAGATCAGACGCGTTGACATAGACTGGCACCATGGCGAAGGCTTCCACGGATCAGCTCACCCTTGAACAGGCGTACCAGGCAGCGTTCCTGTGGTTCGACCACAAGGGGGAGCCACCCATCGAGATCTCCGAACCGGTTCATGGATCCATTGAACTCATCACCGAGACCACGTTTGCCAGGGTTCGTTGGGCGACCTCTCCTGCAGATCAGGCGTCGGTTCTCTCCGTGATGCGGTTCGCCGTCAAGGACAAGCGGGTGGCGATCTTCTCTGCCTCTGGTTTCACGCATGGGGCGATCTCGGTTGCAGAGACCCAGGGGGTTGCTTTGTACTCGTTCGACTCGTGGGGGGTCGCTCACGCCGAGACCACGCACGCACGATCCCTCGCCCCCGCCACGCCACCCGATCCACCGTTCGCACCCAGGGCGGCCGAGGAGGAGGAAGACGACTTCTGGTCGCAGAACCCGTCATCAGCCGACAGCGACGCCGCGGCCGACCAACCTGCGGAGTCGGTCGACGTCAACCCCGACGATTGGTCCCAGTGCCCGACCTGTGGGATCACCCACTTCCGTACGGCGAAGTACTGCCGGGAGTGTGGCACCCATCTCGCATCCGGCACCAACCCCCTCGACGCTGCCTCCTTGGAGGGTCTCGTGTGCAAGACCTGTGGCGGAACGGACATCGAACTCGCCACCACCTGACCCGCCCACCGGGAGACGGGACCAGTGTGCGGTCGCTACCGGGCTCGCTTCTGTTTCGTGTGCCGTGCCGGGCGCTCGGCCGCTTCCTCGCCCGTGACCGACAGGGGGGTTCCTGCAAGCTCCATGCGTCGCTTGAGCGCTGCTCTGAACCGGTTCGGGCAGGCGACGAACCCCGCAAGGGGGATGATCTCACCCCTGGCAAGCATCAAGCGTTGTTCGGCATCAAGTGGAACCGGTGGTGGCGGGGCGAGCGGTTGACCGGGGTTCGTTCCGTGCGGGATGCTCGTGATCACCCCTGGCCCATCGGGGAGAATCGAGATTCTGATGTACCAGGGGAGAAACGACGAGGTGTCGTCGTAGTCGAGGCTCATCTCCGAGACGGCTTCATAGGGGATGCGGAACGCGTGATCGTCCGGGTCGGATCCCACAACGAGGAACATGGCGCGATCCGAGAGCAACCAGAACATGACGTTGCGTTCGCTCGCCCTGCGGTCAAGGCCCGACGCTGAGCGGTCAAGGGTCTCCTCCCCGACCAGCAGTGGCTTCGCCTTTGCCTTGGCCTCCCCCCGACCAAGATCAAGCACGGACTGCTTGAAGGCGTAGAGCAAGGACATGGGGAGGAGTTTACCGCACCGGGCCTGCACCCGTTGGGGTCAGTCAGGGATCGTGGGTCAACGGTAACCTCGGTGGAATGGGGAAGGATCTCGCGGCCACCGGCAAGAAGTACGCCTGGTCCTGGCCGTTACCCGATTGGGACACGATGTGGAAACCATCGATGTGGCGTCGTCACCCGCCAAGCCCCCACCGTGCCCACATTGTTCACCTCGGTGCGATCTACGCCTTGGCGCTCTACGCCAACGTCATCGCCAACGAGATCCTCGACAGTGTCTGGCACATTCCGTTCCAACTCGGCATTCTCGGCGTCGCCCTGGTGATCTCCCGTCGCGCCGGCACCACGTGGACCTCGCTTGGTCTGCGTCAGGATCGTCTGCAACGGGGGGCCATCGTCGGTGGGAGCCTCCTCGCAATCATCGCCACCGTGATCGTCGTCGGCATCGCGATCCCGGCAACCCGCGACCTCTTTCGGGACGAGAACATCGCCGAGGCGTCGTTGGGGTGGGTCCTGTTCCATGCGTTGATCCGCATTCCGATCGCCACCGCGCTGTACGAGGAGGTCCTGTTCCGGGGCATCATGTTCGGCATGTTGGTGAGGCGCCACTCCCCACTCCTCGCAGGAGCCATCACCTCGGCGCTGTTCGGGTTCTGGCACATCCTCCCGACGATCCAAACCATTGACGCCAACCCGGCAGGGGAGATGTTCAGTGGGTGGATCGGTCTGCCGATCGCCATCCTCGGCGCAATTGCGGGGACGGCGGTGGCAGGGATCGTGTTCCTGCTCGTCAGGCTGTACGCCAACTCGACGTTCGCCTCGGTGCTGGCCCACATCGGTACCAACTCGATCGCGATGCTCGGGGCGTTCGTCGTGATCCGGTTCCTCTGAGACACCAATCGTCGGAACCGAGCGACGCTCCCGACTGGTCCGATGACGAGAGCCGTTACTCCCCGGTGGGACGGGTGATCCCCAGGATCTCGATCTCGAACGTCAGGACCTTGCCGGCAAGTTCATGATTGGCGTCGACGGTCACCGTGTCACCCTCAACGGCGATCACCTTGACCGGCTGACCGTTGCTGAGAAACACCTTGTCCCCGACGGCCACGTCCATCTGATCGGGGGCGATCGGCAACTCAAGGATGCGGGTCTCGTCCCGCTCCCCGTATCCATCCGCTGGCTGGATCACCGTGGTCCTGACATCGCCCACCGACAACCCCCGAACGGCGATGTCGAATCCGGGAATGACCCTCCCTGCTCCAACCGTGAAGGAGAACGGGGCGCCTCGGTCACGGGATGAATCAACCTTGGTGCCGTCTTCGAGGGTCAACACATAGTGAAGCTCAACCATGTCTCCATCTTGAATCGTCATGCCTGCAGGGCCTCCTTGATCGGACGATGTACTGGAGCACCCCGCCACGACAAGGAGGAGGGCAATGATGAGCATGCTTGGGCGTTTCGGAATGGCACAACTCCTGACCGTCGGGTCCGAGGCTAGGAACGGACGTACGACAACCCATGGCGCGTGACTTCATGAGCGAACGGGTCCACGCGGTATCATCGGACCATGAGCTCCTATACGCCACCGATACGGGACATCACGTTTGTTCTCGACACGATTGTCGACTTCGCCTCGATCGCGGCACTCCCTGCGTACGACCATGTGGACCCTGAGCTTGTCAATGGCCTCCTTGACGAAGCAGGACGGTTCTTTGGTGAGGTGTTCGCCGGGACAAACCGGGTCGGTGATGAGGTCGGAGCCACGTTCTCCGATGGTGCCGTCACCACCCCAGACGAGTTCAAACCCGTCTGGAGGAAGCTCCGGGAGTCGGGGTGGACAACCATCACCGGCTCCCCCGACTTTGGTGGGAACGGGTTCCCCAAAGCGGTCGGGATCGCCGTGTCTGAGATGATGACCGCTGCGAACGTGGCGTTCTCCCTTGCCCCGATGCTCACCGGGAGCGCGATCTCCCTTCTTGAACAGCACGCCAGCCACGAACAACGCACCCAGTATCTCGAGAAGCTGATCAGTTGCGAATGGACCGGCACGATGGTGCTCACCGAACCAGGTGCCGGCTCCGATGTTGGGGCGCTTCGCACCAGAGCCATCCCCAACGACGACGG
Organism: uncultured Acidimicrobiaceae bacterium; assembly: GCA_964621095.1. Lineage (GTDB taxonomy): Bacteria > Actinomycetota > Acidimicrobiia > Spongiisociales > UBA5794 > UBA5794. The sequence goes on from CAZULI010000014.1 coordinate 9,202, forward strand.
CACGTGGCGGGTCAGCGGGACCAAGATCTTCATCACGTGGGGGGATCACGACCTCGCCGACAACATCATCCATCTGGTGCTTGCCAGAACCCCCGGTGCCCCCGCGGGGACCAAGGGCATCTCGATGTTCATCATCCCGAAGTACCTCATCAACGAGGACGGCTCCCTCGGGGAGCGCAACGCCGTCGAGACCGTCTCGATCGAGCACAAGCTCGGTATCCACGGCTCACCAACGTGCGTTCTCTCGTTCAGCGACGCCACGGGGTACCTCGTCGGCGAGGAGAACCGCGGGATGAGTTACATGTTCACGATGATGAACAAGGCACGCCTTGAGGTCGGTCTCGAAGGCCTCGCTGTTGCGGACCGGGCGTTCCAACAGGCTGCAGCGTTCGCCAAGGACCGCATCCAGGGCGCACCCCCCGGCGCTGACACCCCGTCCCCCATCATCAACCACGCTGATGTACGCCGGATGCTCATGACGATGAAGGCGTACACCGAGGCGATGCGAGCGTTGATCTACGACGCGATCGGCAGTGAGGACCGCAAGCTCCACGGCGCCACGGACGCTGAACGGGAAGCGGCGTCCAACCGGATCGCCCTCCTGACACCGATCGCAAAGGCGTGGTGCTCTGACCGTGGCGTCGAGGTTGCCTCCATCGGGGTCCAGGTGCATGGCGGCATGGGGTTCATCGAGGAGACCGGGGCAGCACAGCATTACCGCGACGCGCGGATCATGCCGATCTACGAGGGGACGAACGGTATCCAGGCGATCGACCTGGTGATGAGGAAACTCCCGATGGCTGATGGCGCAGTCCTTGCCGGGTTCCTCGACGAGATCGGGGCCCTGGACGCCGACCTGGCGGCTCTGCCGGAGCTTGCTGACATTCGCGCCGCGCTCGGCGAAGCGCTCGCTGTGGCGAGGACCACCTCGGAGTTCATCACCAGCCTCGAGTCGCCAAACGATCGGATGGCGGGGGCAACCCCGTACCTTGAGATGTTGGGGACCCTGTGTGGCGGGTACTACCTCGCCCGCCAGGCCGTCGCTGCACTGCCAAGGGCGGGGGATGATCCCTGGATGGCGGCCAAGGTCGCCACCGCCCAGTTCTATGCGACGAACCTCCTGAGCAAGGTCCACGGGTTGGCCGCCCCATCCATGAGCGGTGACCGTCTCCTCTACGCGATCGGCGACGATCTCCTCGGAGTCGAGTCGTAACCGGTACCACTCCGTCGGAGGGGGTCATCCGGTGCGTTGTGGATGGGAACGGCGCGGTACGGCGTCGCCGTCGTTACCTTCACCTGAGGGGTACACCTCCCACCCACCCTCCTTGATGTCAGATACTGCAATCTCAACCGACGTGAGCACGTTCACCGATCTTGGCGTGGATCCGGTCATCGTTGATGTCCTGGCGAGCCAAGGCATCACCACCCCGTTCCCGATCCAGGCCATGACCATGTCGGACATCTTCGCCGGCAAGGACATCACGGGGAAGGCAGAGACCGGGTCCGGCAAGACCCTTGCCTTTGGCATCCCCATGCTGGTCCACGTCGGTCCTGCCTCCCCGAAACGACCCCAGGGTCTCATCCTGGTGCCGACTCGCGAGCTCGCCCTCCAGGTCACGCGGACCCTCACCCCCCTGCTTGAGGCCAAGAACCTCACCGCGGTTGCGGTGTACGGTGGCGCACCGATGGGTCCCCAGATGGATGCCCTTGCCAAGGGTGCATCCATCGCCATCGCGACCCCCGGACGACTCATCGACCTGTTGGAACGCAACGCACTCAACCCCGAGGACATCTCGATCGTCACGATCGATGAAGCCGACCAGATGGCCGACATGGGGTTCATGCCCCAGGTCCGACGCATCATGACCCAGCTCCCCGAAAAGCGGCAGACGCTCCTCTTTTCGGCGACCCTTGATCACCAGGTCGCTGAGCTGATCGATCGGTACATGAACGACCCCATCGAGCATGCGGTCGCCTCAGACAACGACACGGTCGACACGATGGAACACCGGTTCCTGAAGGTGCACTTCATGGACAAGGCGAAGGTGGTGGCAACGATCTCCCGCCACCATGACCGCGTCCTTGCGTTCACTCGGACAAAAGTTGGTGCGGAACGGCTCTCGGATGAGCTCAAGGAGCTTGGCATCGTTGCTGCCCCCATCCACGGCGATCTGCCACAGGTCAAGCGGGAACGATCCCTCCAGCGGTTCTCGGACGGACAGGTGAGAGTCCTCGTTGCGACCAACGTCGCCGCACGGGGCCTGCACATCAACGGCGTCGATGTGGTCATCCACTACGACCCACCGGAGGATCCCAAGACGTACCTCCACCGCAGTGGAAGGACCGCACGAGCAGGGGAGGCTGGTCTCGTGGTGACCCTGGTCGAGTGGGATCAGGTCAACGAGGTCCTGGGTATCCAACGCAGGGCAAACCTCAACATCCCGATCGTCAAGATGTTCTCCAACGATGAACGCCTCGCCAACCTCGCCGAGTGGGAACCCCCACCCCAGGAAGCCCCCTTCAGCGCCAAATCCCTCAAACGCCGCAAACGCGGCGGCTTCTGACCCACCCCCGGCGCGTACCCAGGGTATGAACCCACCGTGGCGGTGGGCTACAGCCCACAGAATGACACAGCCCCCCGGCGCGACCCTGTTCCGCCCGCTCCCCTATGGTTCGTGCCACACGACAAGACGGAGTCCACCATGGCCAACGAGTACAACAGCCCACCCGACCTGACGATCGACCTCGACAAGGAGTACACCGCGACCCTGCACACCTCGGTGGGGGACATCACGTTCACGCTCCATGCCATCGACGCGCCACAAACCGTCAACAACTTTGTGTTCCTCGCACGAGACGGCTTCTACGACGGTGTGATCTTTCACCGAACGATCAGGGGGTTCATGATCCAGGGGGGAGATCCAACCGGCACCGGACGGGGAGGCCCCGGCTACAAGTTCCGGGATGAACTCGGCCACTCCAAGTCGTCGTACTCCCGGGGCACGGTAGCGATGGCGAACTCTGGTCCGAACACCAACGGTTCACAGTTCTTCATCATGCACGCTGACTACGGCTTGCCGAACCAGTACTCAATCTTCGGCCAGGTCACCAAGGGCATCGAGATCGTGGATCAGATCGCAACGGCGGCGACCGGGATGCAGGATCGACCCGTTGCGCCCGTCACCATCAACAGCGTGACCATCACCGAGAGCTGATCGCAGCGCATACAACATCAGGCCCGTTGCCGGGACCCAGCCACCGGCTCACTCCCGGAAGAGTTGGTCGGTCGGGGCGAACTCGTCGGTGAGAACCATCCCACCGGCGGACCATGTGATCGCCTCGCCGTCGATGAGGAGGATCTCCCCGTCAGGGAGGTGCTCTGACAGCGCCTGTGGATCAAGCGGTTTCATCGACCCGACGAGAACGAAGTTGCCTGCTTCCTCACGACCAATGTATGCCGGGGGTGCGCCCACGCCCACATGGGGGAAGACCATCGCAAGGGTCTGAAGCTGGGCATGGACGAACCGTGCTGAGGATCGATCGATGACGTTCATGATGTACATCCCGTCGGGGGTGAGCTTGTCACGTATCTCCTCAAGGAACTCCTGCGTGGTGAGGTGCCACGGAACCGCCATGCTCGAGAAGGCGTCACCCACAACGACATCGAACGACCCTGGGATCTCACGTCGCAGCGTCAACCGTGCGTCCCCGATCTCGATACGAAGCCAATCATCCTTCACCAATCCGAGACGCTCCTCGGCAACGGTGACCAGCGTCGGATCAAGCTCCAGGACCACCGACGAGCCCCCCTGGGTTGCGTGGAGCCACCGGGGAATCGTGAAGCCTCCCCCACCGATGAAGAGCGCATCAACGGGTGCACCGCCTGTTTGCACCTCAATGATCGAGGCCATCAGTCTCGCATACCGAAACCCGAGATAGGTGGCGTCCTCGATGTCCACGTACGAGTGACGCGACGTGTCCAGCATGAGCGTCCTACCGCTCCCACGGAGTGGATCGTCGATCACCTTCACGCAGTAGTAGGCAGACTCGGTTTCACACCCGCTCGCTGTCGCGCCAGAGCCAAGGACCGCCAACAGAAGGACAACACCCCCAACGAACACCCACCGCCGACTCGCAGGCACGGCAACGATCAACGCCAGGACGAACAACACCCCGCCAACGGTCCATGTGATCGGCCGGGACGGCATGGCCGCGACGAGGACGAACCCGGTCACGAACGTACCAAAGAGGGCACCAGCCGTCCCAACAGCGGAGAGGGAGCCAACCACCACGCCGGTTGAACCAATGTCGGTGAGCCGCACTTTCGCCGCAAGGGGGGTCACCATCGAGAGAACGCCTGCGGGGAGGAAGAAACCGAGACCAGCAAGAGCGATCGCGGTCGACGCTGATGGTCCCATCAAGCTCGGTCCAACGAGGTACACGAGGGTGGGAGCAGCGACCGCCAACACCCCACCGATGGCAAGAACCGGACCAAGGAGGGTCTCGGCGTCTGCGTGGTCGGCGACACGACCCCCGGCCCACGCGCCAACGGCGATACCGGACAACACCGTTCCAATGATCGCGGTGAAGGACTGCAGGGTCACACCGACGTACGGTGCAAGGATCCGGCCAGCGAGAATCTCAAGGACGAGAACGGCAGCAGAGGCCGTGAAGACCACCACGTTCACCAGCCACGGACGCATGAACCTCCTTCCGAGTCGGAACCGTACCATCACGCCCAGTTCCTTCGTCATCAGGGGACCCACCATGCAAAGAAGGGACCGGGTGGGTCGGTCCCTTCTTGCGCTGAGGCCGTTTGCACGGCCACAAACCTGTGTGCTGCCCCTAGGACGCTTTCCGGCGCTCCCGGTCCCGGAGACGACGACGGAGCCGTCTGCGCTCGTTTGCATCGAGACCGCCCCAGACACCGGCTGCTTGGTTCGTGCTCAATGCGTACTGGAGACAGGCTTCCTGAACCGGGCACGTGGCACAAATCTCTTTGGCCCGCTCCGAAGCGCTCTCATCCTCGATGGATGAGAAGAACACTTCGCTGTCGATACCTGCGCAGGCAGCATCTTTGCGCCAGTTCGTGCTTGGCTCCCACATGACGTCACTCAATGTCAGCACGGTTCCGCCTTTCTCTTCGCAGGTACGTATAACCTACATCGAGATAGGGATAATTCCCAATTTCCAAGATTTTTCCGGTTTTTCTTCCAAAATCTGCGTGAAACCCCACTCAGCGGGCGCAGCGACGGAAAAACCCCCGATCAGCGGCTCATCGACGTGTGTCGTCGTGCTCGAACGAGACGTCGGAATCGACCGAGATGACACCCTCCACCCGGACGACCATCTCGGCAAGGAGTCTGGCTTCAGAGCGGGTTTCGACATGACCCGTGAGTGACGCCACCCCGTCAACCACCTCCACGGTGACCGATCCCGGCTCAAGGCGCATCACCCGGTTCAGCACGTCGGTTTCGATCTCCTGCCTGAGATCTGCATCAGAACGTGCAAACGCGGCCATGACATCAGCCCGGCTGATGATCCCCTCAAGGGTGCCATCAGGGGTGACAACAGGAAGGCGCTTCACCTTGAACTCCGTCATCCGTCGTGCAGCTTCTGTCACCGATGAGCCACGATCGATCGTGTGAGGGTCGCGGGTCATCACATCCGAGACCTGGGACGCAACGGTTTTCCTCGCCTCACCAAAGAGATTTGCCAGCAACCGTCGCCGTTGGCGCCCCCATGAACGTTCTGCTTCCGCAGCGACAAAGTCGGCTTCGGTGATGATGCCAACGACCCTTCGTTGGTCATCAACCACGGGGAGGCCACTGACACCGGAGTTGACCATGATCATGGCGGCTTCCTTCAGAAGCGCAGCGCCAGATATCGTCATCACATCCGATGTCATCACGTCGGAAACCTTCATGGACCGCTCCTTGTCTTGGATCACGCCAAGGCTAGATCCTGATGCAGCGATTGGCCATTGGAACACGTCGCGGCTCGACAGACCGACCTCCCCTCCCCGACTCATCCCATCGCAACGGAGTTCCCCGCTTGATTCACGGGAATGCACGCAAACTCAAACCACATCCTCCGCTACTCTGCTCCTCACAGCTAGGAACTCCCCCGAGGCAACCGTGTCACTC
>CAZULI010000015.1:0-12145 GCA_964621095.1 uncultured Acidimicrobiaceae bacterium
GCCTCACCACCACCTCACCCCCTGCACGAAGGGTGCTGCATGACGCGTCTCTCCTTCACGATGACGCTCCCACCCTGGGTTGAGTCGCTGGTCAACTTTGATGCTGTCTACGAGTCAGACCTCGACAAGATGAATCTCGCCAACGCGCTGGCGATGGGCAACGTCACCAACGGCACCGGTGGGCCGTTCGGCGCAGCGATCTTTGATGACACCACCCACCAATTGATCGCTCCCGGGGTGAACCTCGTCGTTCCGCAGGCGAACCCGACCGCTCATGCCGAGATCGTCGCGATCAGTCTCGCCGGGGCTCGTCTCGGCCGTCACGACCTCGGGGACGATGGTTCACAACCGGTGGTGCTTGCAACGAGTGTTGAACCGTGTGCGATGTGTCTTGGTGCCGTCCCGTGGAGCGGGATCGCACGGTTGCTCATCGGAGCAACGGATGCGGATGCACGCCGTGTCGGGTTTGATGAAGGCGACAAGCCGTCAGACTGGATCGTGTCACTGCGAGCTCGGGGGATCGCCGTCGAACAGGACGTACAACGAGAAGATGCGGTCCTTGCGTTGAACACATATCTCAATGAGGGTGGCAAGATCTACAACCCCGGCGGAGGCCCACACGATGCATGAAGTACAGGACAGGACGTGGAGCGTCGAGGGGTACCACCGGCCAGGGACATTCGAGGACGCCCTCGACCTCATGAACCGGTACCGGGCCGACGCCAGGATCATGGCGGGTGGCACCGATCTTCTTCTCGAGATGCAACGGAAGGTCCGCGACGTCGCGGTCCTCGTTGACCTTGCAGCCATCGACGGTCTCGATGCCATCACCCTCCACTCGGGGATCGTGACCATCGGACCACGGGTCAGACACACCGATGTGATCGCGTCTGACCTGATCCGCACCGCCGGACTCCCCCTCGCCCAAGCCTCACTCGAGGTTGGTTCGGCGCAGCTCCGGAACCGAGCAACCGTTGCCGGCAACGTCGTGACCGCCTCGCCGGCAAACGACACCATCTCAGCACTGCTGGCGTTGGGTGCGTCCGTGACCCTCGCCTCCGTTGATGGCCAGCGGACGATTCCCCTTTCGGAGTTCTACACGGGTGTGCGCAAAACGGTGATGGCTCACAACGAGATCGTCACGGGGATCTCCTTCCCCGCATTGAGCGAGGACCGCGCCGGGATGTTTGCAAAGGTGGGGCTTCGCTCCGCACAGGCCATCTCGGTCGTCCATGGCGCGATCGTCATCACGCAGGACAACGGTGTCGTGACCGATGCCCGCATCGCCCTCGGCAGTGTCGCACCCGTCGTCGTCCTCGTCGAGGCAGCGCAACAGCTCGTCGGGAGAAGCCTGTCTGAGGACGTGATCAACGAGTGCGCCTCGGCGTGTGCCGCCGAGGTCCGGCCGATCTCGGACGGCAGAGCAACCGCTGAGTACCGCACCGCGATGGTGGAGGTCGCCGTCAAACGCATGCTGGGCTCCCTCAGGGACGGAACCCAGGCCGCCCACTGGCCCGATCGCGTCATCCAGCTCGGTGCAGGTACACACGGTGCCTCCGAACCGGCGTCGATCGGCCAGGAGGACGTGGTGAGGATCACCATCAACGGAACCCCGACGTCAGGGGGTGGAGGCTGTGATACGACCCTCCTCGATTGGATACGAGACCATGCGACAACACCCGATGGCGGCCCGCTGACGGGGACGAAGGAGGGGTGTGCCGAGGGGGAGTGCGGCGCATGCACGGTGCACCTGAACGGTGAGGCGGTCCTCTCCTGTCTGGTCGCGGCATCGGCAGCTCACGGAGGTGAGGTCACCACCATCGAGGGTCTCTCCTCCCCGCGGGACCACGCCATGCAGGATGCGTTCGTCCAGCTCGGGGCCGTCCAATGCGGGTACTGCACGCCCGGGTTCGTGATGGCGGCGTCCTCCCTGCTCAGCCAGCATGAGCACCTGACCGCCGACGAGATCCGTTCGGGGTTGTCAGGCAACATCTGTCGTTGTACCGGGTACACCTCGATCGTGACGGCTGTACAGCTTGCAAACGTCGGTACCGACACCACCAACAGCGCAGGTACAAAATGACGATCGGGACAAACCCCCGCAAGATTGATGCCCATGCCAAGGTGATAGGAGCCGCCCACTACCCGGGTGACCTCCCCGCTGACAACGCCCTCATGGCCAAGGTCGTCTTCTCGGATCGACCCCACGCCAGGATGATCTCGATGGATACGGCACCCGCGCTCGCCGTTGACGGCGTGATCGAGGTGGTGACGGCCGCAGACATCCCGTGCAACGAGTACGGCTTGACCATGTTCGATCAACCCGTCCTCATCGGCGTGGACGGTACGGGAACGTCGAAGGTCCCGTCAGACGTGTCCCGATGGGAGGGGGATCACATCGCCGTGGTGATCGCCGAAACGGAGGACGCAGCGCTCGCGGGAGCAAAGGCGTTGGCAGTCGAGTGGGAGGATCTCCCCCTCGCGCCTGACGTTGCAACCGCCCGAACCAACGAGACCCTGGTCCACCCCGAGAACCCGCTCAACTCAAACACCTACTACACGTTGCGGATCCGCAAGGGGGACATGGCGGCCGGGTGGGCCGAAGCCGACGTGGTCGTTGAAAGCACCTACCGCGTGCCACATCAGGAACATGCGTACCTCCAGCCCGAGGCAGGGCTGGGGTACGTCGACGATGCCGGTGTCGTGACCGTGCAGATTGCCGGTCAATGGACCCACGAGGACCGTGACCAGATCGCACACGCACTCGACCTTCCCGACGAGATGGTTCGCGTGATCTACCCCGCGATCGGCGGGGCGTTCGGGGGGCGGGAGGACATGAGCCTTCAGATCGTCCTCGCCGCGGCGGCCCACAAGGTGCATGCGCGAGGCATCAAGCGTCCGGTGCGCATCGTCTGGAACCGGGAAGAGAGCATCATCGGACACCACAAGCGGCATCGTGGCGAGATCACGGCACGCTGGGGGGCGCGTCGGGACGGGCGCATCGTGGCGGTTGAAGCAGAAGCGCTCCTTGATGCCGGTGCCTACAACTACACCTCCAACAAGGTGCTGGCGAACCTCCACCTCAGCCTCACCGGTCCCTACGACATCGACAACGCCCACATCGACTCGCACGCCGTCTACACCCACTCGGTCCCCGGTGGAGCGTTCCGTGGGTTCGGCGGACCGCAGGGCTGTTTCGTTGCTGAAGCGCAGATGAACAAGGTCGCCGACGCCCTCGGGATGGATCCGTTTGAGATCCGACGGGTCAACCGCCTCCACGACGGTGACGACTACATCACCCAACGCCCCATGCCTGACGGGGTGAGCATCGAACAGGTCATCGATGAACTTGCGGTGGCTTCTGCATGGGAGGAGAAGCACCCGATTGAGATCCCCGTCGCCGCCATCAGGACACTCGGCACAAACCCGGCATCCATTCGGGTCGGCCGCGGGATGGCCTGTGCCCTCAAGAACGTCGGGTTCACGATGGGGTTTCCTGAGCGATGCGAGGCAACGGTGACGCTCGACGGCGACGACGACGTCACCTCCGCTCATCTCGCGCATGCGGGAGCTGACGTTGGCCAGGGTGCCCACACGGCGTTTCTCCAGATGGTCGCCGAAGCCGCCGAGGTCCCGTTTGAGAACGTGAGCGGTACGTTCTCGGACACGGCGACCAGTGGCGACTCGGGATCAGCCTCGGCATCCCGGCTCACCTTCATGGCGGGGAACTCGATCCTCGGTGCAACCGAGGAAGCCATGAAGGCCTGGAACGACGGGGATCGACCCGCGGTCGGGCATTTCCGCTACGTTCCCCCAGCCACGGAGACGATCGACCCTGAAACCGGTGTCGGCAACGCCGTCTTCGCCCTTGGGTACGTGGCCGAGGTCGTTGAGCTCGCCGTCGACGTCGAGACGGGTCACATCCGTGTCGGGACCGTCCACTGCGCCGTCGATGTTGGCAGGGCGATCAACCCGACCCTCATCCGGGGACAGGCAGAAGGTGCGATCGTCCAGGCACATGGCTACGCCCTGTCTGAGAATCTGCGTGTTGTTGATGGACGGACCAAGAACCCCACGTTCTCGGGGTATCTCGTGCCGGGCAGCCTCGACACCCCTGACCGCATCGAGACAACCATCGTTGAGGTTGCCGACCCCATCGGCCCGTGGGGGGCGCGGGGGATGGCAGAGATGCCGCTCCTTCCGTACGCCCCTGCGGTGGTCGCCGCACTCCACGACGCGACCGGCGTGTGGTTTGACGAGTTCCCCCTCACGCCTGACCGGGTGCTCAGTACGTTGAAAAACGCAGGGGTCAGCTAGGGACCGGGTCACCACCGCCGGTGCAGGTCAACCAGTGGCCGGACCCCTCCCGGGTCGATAGTGTTGGAACATGGAAACCGTCATCGATGGCGTCTATCTCCTCTCACGGGCGTCGAACGCGTACATCGTTGATGGTGATGACGGTGTCGTCCTCATCGACACGGGGATACCAAACCGCCATGGCGCCATCATCGAGGGCCTGTCCGACATCGGCCGTTCGGCAAAGGATGTCCGGGCCATCCTCGTCACCCACGGCCATTTCGATCATTTCGGCAGTGCCGCGGCACTCAGATCGGCTTCTGGCGCCCCCGTGTATGCGTCCCCCATCGATGCTCCCGTCATCCGTGGGGAGAGACCGGCACAACCGCCACCGGTGTTGGAACGGGTTCCGTTCATCCCATCACTCATGAAGGGGCTGACCAAGGCGACACCGCTCCCCGTAGACCACGTCGTAACCGAGGAGCTCCATCGGGACCTTCCCGAAGACTTCATGGTCATCGACACCCCGGGCCACACCATCGGCCACGTCTCCTACCTCCTCGACCGTGCCGGTGGCGTGCTCTTTGTCGGTGATGCTGCAACCAACAAGCGGGGAACCATCAAACGGGGTTGGTTCAACCGCTCAACCGACACCATCGATGAAAGCATCAGAAAACTCGCAACACACGAGTTCACAACGGCGTGTTTCGGGCACAGTGCCCCCCTCACCTCGAACGCCTCAGCAGCGTTCTCCCGGTTCCCGACTGCACGCTGATCGACGACATCGACGGACCGGATGGCGGGAAGCGGCGGGCTCAGTCGTGGACGGGTTCGCGCCAGACTGGGCAGGTCATGCAGTGTCCCCCGCCACGACCACGGCCAAGCTCGGAACCGTCGAACTCGAGAACCGTGACCCCGGCTTCGCGCAGCTTTGCGTTGGTCCATTCGTTCCGGTTGTAGGCCACAACGACCCCCGGCTTGAGTGCCACGACGTTGTTGCCGTCGTCCCACTGCTCACGAGCCTGCTCAAACGCGTCCCCGCCGGTGCGGACAACCCGGAGCTCCGGGAGATCCAGGGCCTGGGCGACCACGTCGAGCCACCCCTTCTTCTCAACGACAACATCCAAACCGGAGTCAGAGGGGTAGTAGCTGACGGTCTGGATCGAATCAATCACGGGCTGATACACCGTGACCAGATCGACGTCACAGAAGGTGAACACGGTGTCGAGATGCATCGACGCCCGATCGGGTGGCATTCTCGCAGAGATCACCCGTTGCGCCGCCCCTTCATCGAACAACTTCTTGGCGACCTGACTCACCGCCTGATACGTGGTGCGCTCCCCCATGCCGATGAGAACGATCCCCCTCCCGATCGGCATGACATCACCCCCCTCGAGCATGGCGTTGCCCCGGTTGCGTTCAGGTGGATCACCCCACCAGATCTTGAAGTCACCACCCTTGAATGCGGGGTGAAACTTGTAGATGGCCGCAAGGTGAAGCGTCTCTTTCCTGCGGGCCGGCCAGAACATGGGGTTCAGGGTGACCCCTCCGTAGATCCAGCACGAGCTATCCCTCGTGAACAGTTGATTCGGAAGAGGAGGGATCACAAACTCGTTCTCCCCCCACGCCTTGGACGCCGACACACCGAACTCCTTCGGCATCTCCCCAACCGTCAACCCACCGATCAGGTGCCGTACCAGGGTCTGGGCGTCGAGCTCGTCCATCCATGAGCGCAACTCATCGGTGCCAAGCGCCCCGACCTCATCGGGGATGATCTTGCGGTCGAGGATGTACGCCCTTCCTTCCGGCTCGGACACGACATCTTCCAAGAGACGGTGGACGTGCATGACGTCAATGTCGAAGTCATCACGCATGAGCGCAACGAACGCGTCGTGCTCCTCGCGCGCCTTGCGTGCCCAGATCACGTCCTCGAACAACAACTCCGCGGCGTTGGTCGGTGTCAGTCTGCGCATCTCAAGACCCGGACGATGCACGATCACCTTCCTGAGTGCACCAACCTCTGAATGGACCCCGAACCCGGACATGCATCCTCCCAACACGCTCGCGGAGCATGATGGTTTCACCCTAACCTCGCAGCGATGAGAGCCATACGCGCCTCGGTGTCCGTCATCCCGAACGGACACCACCCGTGAGGGTGGTCGTCGCCTTGGGCGGGAACGCTCTGCTCCGCCGTGGGGAGGAGCTGACAGATGAGAACCAGCGGCGAAACGTCGCCATCGCGTGTGACGAGCTCGCCCCCATTGCGCTCGAACACGAACTCGTCATCTCCCACGGGAACGGGCCACAAGTCGGTCTCCTTGCGCTCCAGAGTCACAACACAGCGGGCGCGAGTCCCACGTCACTCGACGTTCTCGGGGCTGGTACCCAGGGCATGATCGGGTACATCGTGGAACAGGAGCTCGCCAACCGGCTCCCTGCCGACAAACCGACGGCAACGCTGCTGACCATGATCGAGGTGGACCCCACCGACCCGGCGTTCGCCCACCCGACCAAACCCATCGGCCCGTTTTACGATCAGGAGCAGGCGTCGGCTCTGGGCGACGAGCGGGGGTGGATCTTCCAGATGGAAGGCGATGCGTATCGACGAGTCGTTCCCTCACCCCGTCCCAAACGGATCTTTGAGCTTCGGTCGATCCGGTGGATGCTCGAACACGGCGCCGTTGTGATCTGTGCGGGTGGTGGTGGTATCCCGACGACACACAATGCAGAGGGGAAGCTCGTCGGGGTCGAGGCGGTGATCGACAAGGATCACGCCAGTTGTCTCCTCTCACTCGGCCTTGATGTTGACTTCTTCGTCATGGCCACCGACGTCGACAGCGTCTACGTCGACTGGGGCGTGGCTGGGCAGCGTTCCATCAGTCACGCCCACCCCGAGGCGCTGCTCGCCATCCAGGACGAGTTCCCCGAAGGCTCGATGAGACCCAAGGTGGTTGCCGCCTGTGAGTTCGCCCTCACCACCGGCCGCCCTGCCGCCATCGGCTCGTTGGCAGATGTCCGCCGGATGCTGCATCGTGGCGCAGGAACCGTCATCACCACCGAAGCCACCGAGATCACCTACCGTGACGTCTGACACACAACCCATTCCCGACCGGAGCCTTCCTTCATGTCCACGAATCTGACAGGGCGTTCCTTTCTCAAAGAGATCGACTTCACCCCAGAGGAACTCATCCACCTGCTCGATCTGGCCGCAACACTCAAGGCTGCCAAGCGTGCTGGTACCGAGACGCACGGCCTCGCAGGTAAGAACATTGCGCTCCTGTTCGAGAAGACCTCGACACGGACCCGTGCAGCGTTTGAGGTTGCCGCCTTTGATCAGGGTGCCCACGTGACGATGTTCGACCCGTCGAACTCTCAGATCGGTCACAAGGAGTCGGTCGCTGATACGGCCAGGGTTCTTGGGCGCATGTACGACGCCATCCAGTTCCGCGGAACGCACCAGCGTGACGTCGAGGAGCTTGCGGCCCATGCAAACGTCCCGGTGTACAACGGGCTCACGGATGAGTGGCACCCCACCCAGATGCTCGCCGATTTTCTCACCATGCACGAAGCCTCAGGCAAGCCGTACAACGAGCTGTCGTACGCGTTTGTCGGTGATCTGCGCTTCAACATGGCCCGTTCCCACATCGTGACGGCAGCGCTCCTCGGAAGCGACCTGCGCCTTGCCGGACCAGCAGAGCTCGGACCGCCCCAGGACGTCCTCGACATCGCAGCCGGTATCGCCGCGTCAACCGGGGCGTCGATCGCCGTGACGGATGACCCGGTCGCAGCCGTGCAGGGGGTCGACTTCGTGCACACCGATGTGTGGGTGTCGATGGGTGAGCCCAAGGACGTCTGGACCGAACGGGTTGCCAACCTCCGCCCGTATCAGGTGACGACGGAGTTGATGGCCGCGACCGGGAACGCGGCGACCCGGTTCATGCATTGTCTCCCCGCGTTCCACGACGCCAACACCGTTGTCGGTGCCCAGATGATGGAACACACCGGGATGCCAAACGGTCTTGAAGTGACCAACGACGTTTTCGAGTCCGCGGCCAGCATCGTGTTCCCCCAAGCCGAGAACCGTCTCCACACCATTAAAGCCCTCCTGGTCGCCACCCTCACCTGACGCAGAAAAACGCATACCCAGGGTATGAACCCACCGTGAGGGTGGGTTACAGCCCACAGAATGGGGCATCAGACCAGAACGTACTCCTTCGCGAGGGATCGATACGCCGCGACCTGTGCATCCTCCCACGCACGATCCCAGCCAAGCTCCTTCGCCATGAGTGCGGCAACCCGCGGGGCGATCTCCGCGGAGGACCGTGCGTCAAGGAGGAGAGCACGGGTCCGACGTGCCAAGACATCCTCGACGGTTCGTGCCATCTCCTGTCGCGCGGCCCACACGATCTCGGCGCCCACATACGGGAGGTCGGGATGCAGCAGATCCCCAAGACTCGCATCCCCCTGAATGATCTCACGGATCGCTCGAGCATCGGACCCGTACTCCGTCAGCCCCTCACCAAGATCACCAGGGGTCTCCTCATACCCGTGCAGTGGCATGGACTCCGTCACCGAAGGGCGTTCGTCAAGCCCACCGACGGCAACCGCTCGGTCGATGACGTCCTCACCCATCTTGCGATACGTCGTCCACTTGCCTCCGGTCACCGTCACCAACCCCGATGATCCGATGACGACCGTGTGGTCACGGGACAGCTCCGACGTCATGTGCTCGCTGTCGACTCTGACAAGGGGACGCAACCCTGCGTACACACTCAGGACATCAGCCGGCTCGGGATCAGAGGTCAGATACCGAGCCGCATGCGTCAGCAGGAACTCGATCTCGTCAGGCAACGCTCGTGGCTCAAGGGAGGTCGATTCCACGGGGGTATCGGTGGTCCCGACGACCACGCGGTCAAGCCATGGAACGGCAAACAGCACCCGACCGTCGTCCGTCTTCGGAACCATGATCGCTGCGCCCCCTGGCTGGAACGATCGTGGAAGCACGAGATGAACACCCTGGCTCGGCTGAAGAATCGGGTTGGCCCCAGGGTGATCCATGGCAATGATGTCATCCACAAAGACACCGGTTGCATTCACAACAACCTTTGCGTTGATCGTGTACTCGACGTCCGCCTCCCGGTCGTGTGCAACCACCCCTGAGACAAGGCCTGCCGTCTTGACCAACCCGACCACTCCCACATGGTTTGCGACCACCGCTCCGAAGTCAACCGCGGTCCTCGCGAGCGTGATCGCCAGCCGGGCGTCATCAAACTGACCGTCGTAGTAGATGGTGCCACCCCGGAGCCCTTCAGGCTCGAGAGTCGGGATCCGCTCAAGGGTTTCATCAACATTGAGATTTCGGGACGGCCCAAGCCCGAGTTTTCCGGCCAACATGTCGTAGACCCGGAGCCCCACGCCGTAGAACGGCCCCTCCCACCAGTCGTACCGGGGGACGATGAACGGAAGATCCTTCACAAGGTGCGGCGCGTTGTGGATCAGCCGGCCGCGCTCACGGAGCGCCTCGAGAACCAGAGAGACGTTCCCCTGCTTGAGATACCGGACGCCACCGTGGATGAGCTTGGTGCTCCGGCTCGACGTCCCCTTTGCAAAGTCCGACTGCTCGACCAGCAGCGTTCGATACCCCCGAGACGCCGCCTCGACCGCCGTACCGAGCCCGGTGGCACCCCCACCGATGATGACGACATCCCAAACCTGGGGTTCTGCGAGTTGTTCGATCGCTGCAGCCCTGTTCATGACTGTGGGGCAACCGACACCGAGTGCCGGTACCGCTTCATCAGTGACTGGGCGACCAGCACCACGAAGAACAGCATGATGGGGGCAACGGCGATGGTGGCTGACCCCGAGGTATTGGCGTGGAAGCTGACGATCAAGCCGACCACCACCGACAACACTCCGATGACAACCGCCAGCCCCATGATCAAGGGGACTCGACGCACCAGGAGTGCCGCGGTCGCCGCAGGACCAACAAGCAGCCCGAACACCAACAGGGTTCCAACCGTCTGATACGAACCAATGATCGCGACGGCGATCAACCCGAGAAGAGCACCGTGGGCAAGACGTGGCCGCAACCCGAGGAGCTGTGCTTTCTGCTCATTGAACGACAACACAAGAAACGGGCGGTAGAGGAGCGCCGAAAGGAGGACGGTCACCACGCCAAGAACGGCCAACATCACCACGTCACCCGGCGTCACTCCCAAGGCATCACCAAACAGGATCTCGGTGAGATTGCCGGCAAACGAAGGCGTTCGAGAGATCAGGATCACACCGATCCCAAGCATCCCGACAAACAGGAGGCCGATGCTGGTGTCTTCAGAAAACGATGTCTGACGGTGAACAAGGCCAATCCCAACCATCATGGCCACCGCGGCGATCAGGGCTCCGAGGAGGACGTTGAAGTCAAGGAGAATCGCAAGGGCGATCCCAGGGACGACGCCGTGCACCAGGGCATCCCCGAGAAATGACATGCCACGGATCACGACCCAGGTGCCAACGAGGGCGAGTGCGATCGCTGCGAGTGATCCGCCGACAAGGGCGCGCTGTTGGAACCCGAGTTCAAACGGTGTGATGAGCCAGTTCACGGTGTCATCCTCGCCTCATGGTGTGAGCGCATCGGCAATCAGCTCCGCGTTCGTGACGAGCATACCCACCAGTGAATCAGCCCCGGAACCCGGACCGCCGATGGAGCCGGTGTACAGCTCGACCACCTGCACATCATCACCAACCTCGGCCGCAACCGCCTGGGCAAGCCGTGTCGGTGTGGTGGTTTCGGCAAATACCACGTGGACCCCTGCATCACGCATTGCCGCCACGAGATCTGCCAACTCGCCGGAGCTCGGGTCTGCGAGCGACGAACTCGATGGAATCACGGTCTCGATGACCTCCAAATCGAACCGGCGTGCGAAGTATCCGAATGAATCATGGTTGGTCACCAGCTTGCGGTTCGCTTCGGGAACGGACGCAAGGGTTTCCTCGATGACCTGCGCCGCAGCTTGCAGTTCCTCCGCGTAAGCACTGGCCCGAGCATGCCAATTGACCGAGTCGTCGATCTCCTCAAGAGCATCGGCGATCGCCATTGCGGCAAGGGCCACCCGATCTGGATCCATCCAAACGTGAGGATCGCACATGAACATTTCATCGGCGTCCGTGGAGGCCGATAGCGGTTCACACGTTTCTCGCTCCTCGGTCAATCCAAGTGGATCAGCAGCCAACCCAACCTCGAGGACGTTTGCGCCATCGCCTTGGGCCATCTCAAGAACATCGAGCAGTCCGATTTCGAGGCCAAGCCCGTTGCTGACAACGAGATCGGCCGAGATCATGGCCGCAACCTGGGAGGAGGACGCCTGAAATCCGTGGGGGTCGGCACCGACGGGCATCAGGGCGGTCACCGTTCCGTCACCACCAACCACGTGGGCGGCCACATCAGCCCAGACGGTTGTCGTGGCGACCACGGTGACCCCGGCGTGTTCGGTCGACGATGAGACCGCACACCCGCCGGCAATCATGGCCAGAGCTGCAAGCAGCGCTCCGAGGTGTCGGCGTGTGATGCCTGGTGACCGTGCTGGGCGGTCTTGTCTCATTGGTGCCTCTATAATGAGAACAGTTATCGTTATCAACAAATGGTAGACCTCCGCGACGATTTATGACCGCAACCCTGGACACACAGATCATCGCCCGACTTGCACAGGACGGTGCGCGCTACACCTCCGGCCGTCGTGCCGTCGTTGCCGTACTGCTCAAAGCGGACGGACCGATGTCGGCAAGCCAGCTGTCGCATGCCCTTGGTGAGACTCACCCGTTGTCGTCGATCTACCGTTCCCTTGCGCTCCTC